>CACBVW010000001.1 GCA_902542765.1 uncultured SAR116 cluster alpha proteobacterium
GGAAGAAAAATTAATGCAGAGCGAATATCAAAATTATGCCAATTATTAGATAATCAAAATATAAATATAATTGCATGTGTATTATCAATTTTTCCTGAATGGCAGGAATGGAACAGAAAAAACTTAAGCAATTATCGTCAAATTTATCTATATTCACCTATATCTTTTTTAATTAAACAAGATAATAAAGGCTTATATAAAAGAGCTCAAAGTGGAGAAATTTCGAATGTTGTTGGTGTAGATATAGAGTTTCCTGAACCTTTGGAGTCTGATTTAATCATTGATAATTCAATAAGAGATAAATCTCCAACAAAAATTGCTTATGATATTTTTAATGAATTAATCAAATAATGCTAATATTTATAAAAAAATAATTTTTTAGTTTTTATAACAAATCTTTAAAATATTTACTATTGGAGAAATTACACATTTATTATTAGATTAATTACAAATTTGTTTTAAATTTTTAACGAATATATTTGGTGGACTTATATCAATAACTTTATTAGGATATTTTTCTATTTTTGAAATCCAAAATTCTATTTTTTTAGATAATTCAGAAAAATTAGTCACTAGATCTTTTTTAAATATTTTTGGAAAACAATTTTTGTATATATTTAAAGGATCATAAAAAACTGCCAATTTGTTAAAGTAATTACTAGCAAAAACGGCAGAAGTAAATGGAACACCAATACAATAATCAGAACATGCAAAAGGAATATATGGATCTATATTATTTGGTAACAAAATAATTCTGTTTGAAAATTTATTTTCTGACTTTAGCCTTAAAAAATTTAGTAAATTTTTACTTTGATAAAACATTCTTTTATTTATTCTTCTTTTGGGTTTATAAACAAGACCAATGTTTTCAAATTTTTCTAAAATATTTATTAAATCATAAAAAAACTTATCTTGCATTTTTGGAAGAAATCTATTGATGGTAGCTCTATGATTTTGGAAATTTTTTTCAAAAGTAGGTAAATCAAATATGCATATCCAAATTTTTATTTTTTTATCGACTACCTTTCCTAACAGCTCTGATCTCAACTTATTTTTTTCATAACTTAACCAATGAGAGTTCCCCGACATTAATGGGCCTGAAACAATGAATTTAGGTTTTCTATCAATAGGTTGTAAGCTTCTTTCTTCAAAAACTCTTGTATCTATTTCATCCCACACAAATTGAAAATCGGCAAATAAAATAGATTGCACTAGTCTACCACAAAAATTTTTATTTGATTTTTTTTTGGAAAAATCAGCTGGAATAATACCAAACTGTGAATACTGCCACATTATAAATTTAATATTTTGTGATTTTGTGATGGTACTTACATATCCAGCATTCTCTAAATCTGAATTGTTAGAAATAAAAACTTTAAAATTATTTTTTCTTAAAAAGTTATAATCGACATAACTTTTAAGCATACATAATTTAGTATTATGATTTAGATAACTTGAGACAGACTTGTTTTTAATATTATTGTCATTAGACAAATTCCAAATTAAACGAAATATTTCACTAATTTTTGTATATTTGTACTTATTTGAGTTAGTAACCCAACTTATTCCTTCATTTTTAAGAGAATTTGATAACTTTTTGCATGGTGTTATTGGAAGAACAAATAGTACTTTATTTTTAAGAATTGGCTTTTCTTTTATAAAAAAATAAAAACACGACTGTGTTCCATACTCAAATATCTCCTGAGGACTTATACCTTGACATATTATATCATATTTTAAATTTTTGGCTTTAGTTGAATTTTTTAAACATACTTTTAATATTAATATTAATTCAGAAAAATAAAAAATTATTTTAGTCCATACTTTATCGAGACATAATGTGTAATCTAAAGTTTTATGTTTAAAGTTTACTTCAAAACCTAACTCAAATAACTCTTTGTATGTCACTGGAGGCACGAAATATAATTCGTCATAATGTTTTGAAATCTTATCCCCAATCTCAGAAAATTTGAATATATTTTCAAATTCTATCATCATATTTGACATTAATTGGTCTGTAAAATCTAAATAATCATTATTATAAATATAAAAAGATTTATATTTTTCCCAACTTAAATCCATATTTTTTTTAAAATCATCATATGCATTACCTAATAATGAATTGAATTCATATTGACCAGTTTTGAACATAGTTTCCAAGTTGGGTTTTTCGAAAAATTTCAAGAGATAAGTATTTAAACCAACACTTTTTAAATAATAAATCTTATAACAAAAACTTAAAATTAATGCATATAAATAATTTAAAGGGTGTATATTATAAAAAAAAATACATTTATTTTTATGTTTAAACAACTATATTTTTTCCTTTATAAGTTCATTTATTTTATAATCAAATGTGCTTTTTTTTTCTAATATTTTCCAATAATTCAGAGGACTAATGCCATTGCCTGGTCTTTTGCAGGTGATATTTAATGCTGTGAAATTTTCACCTTTTTTAATTGAAGTTTTCGCAACAATGCTTTTTGTTGCAATAATATGATTTTCTTTAGCAGATTTTGTTACTTCTATTTTTTTTGATCCTAAAATTTTTTTTACCTTCCTTAATTGAGCAACCATATTTTTAAAATCTTTTGGTTCGAGTGAAGTTTTGTGATCTGGACCATTCATTTTTTTGTCAAGGGTAAAATGTTTTTCAATAACTTTTGCACCTAATGACGCTGCTATTATTGGCGCTGTAATACCTAAACTATGATCCGAAAATCCTATGTTTAAATTAAATAACTTTTTAAATGTAGTCATAGAATTTAAATTTATCTCTTTAAAAGGTGCTGGATAAGAAGATGTACATTTCAAAATAACCACTTTTTCTTGAAGAATTTTTTTTCCAATATTGGACTCAAAGGCGTCTTTAAATTTTCTAATTGAAGGTTTTTCATTATTTTTTAATAATCCAAAAGCAATAATCCCCAGTGCTACTTTAATCTCTTCTAAATTAGACATGCCTGTGGAGACTAACAATTTTTCAGCTCGCAAAGCATGCTGTAGTAATAATGGAGCATTAGTCAAGTCTCCAGATGGTATTTTTAAAATATCTAATTTAAGCTTTTCAGTTAAAAAGCACAAACTTTCAAAGTCAAAAGCAGTAGACAAAAAGTTTATTTTTTTATAATCGCAATATTCTTTGATATCAAAAAAATCATCATAGGTTAACTCTAATTTTTTTAACATCTCATATTGATTTTGATTTTTTTGGGAATCTACCTTTTGATACTTTGCAGTTTTTGCATGTTCTGTTACTAATAAATCTGTTTTAAATGTTTGAAATTTTATAGCGTCTGCACCAACTTCTACGGCTTTGTCCACAAGTTTTAAAGCAAGTTTTTTACTGCCATTATGATTAATTCCTGCTTCAGCAATAACATAAACATTTTTATTTTTTTTAAACAAAACAATTCCTTTAAAAAGTTATTTTATTTTAACTGTAATTCCTTCATTAAAATTGCATGATCAATTCTTGGAAATTCATATTTATTAAATTTTTCCAATTGTGAATTTGATCTAAATCCTATTTTTACTCCTAAATTATCTAAAATTTCTAATGTATATTTATTATATGAGTTACATGGATGAGACATTGTTATTGGTATTGTGCTTAAAATATTACTTAAATGATAAAAGTTTTTTTCATATTCTAATTTTTGCTTCTTTGTACTCATAGAAGCTAATTCTGTAGGATGAGAGTATGAGTGCAATCCAATGACATGACCTTTAAAACTCAATTCTTGGATTTGACGTTCATCCATCCAAAGGTGTGAATTTAATTTGTTTAAGTCTAAATTATCATTTGTTATCAGTTCATCCATAATTTTAAAATAATTATCTTGGCCTAATATTTTATCTCTAATAAATCTAAATTTTTTATCATTGTATGAATAAAAATTAAATTCTTTCAAATGATCTTCTATATTTGCATTTTTTAGACATTTGTTTACAAAATCATTGTGTTTTGATAATTCTAAGTAATTAAAAAATTTATCATAAAACTCTTCAATATCTCTAAAGAATGCTGTCCTGTAATAACGATAAATTTCTAGACGACCTAGATAACCATCATAGATATTTGAATATACAAACCAAAATGCTGTTAATTTTCTTTTTTCTAATACTGGCAATGCTACATCATATTGACACCGAAGACCATCGTCAAAAGTAATACATATATCGTTATCTTCTAATTCATTATTAGTCGCTTTTTCTAACCATTTATTTGCGTCTAATATATTAAAATCACCTAAAAAATCTAAAATTTTTTCAAATTCATTTTGGTCTATGGCTCCTTGACCCCTAAGATGATTTTTGTAATTACAAAAATGATGAAACATTATACCGTGTGCTGTCATTCAACTATCCATCAAGAAATTAAAATGCTATATCTCTAAATTTTTTTAAGTTTATTTTATCTATATCAATTTTTTCAAGAAATTTTACTATATTTTTAGTTGTATTTTTTTTTTCATAAGGAGGTAGGGTTTTGGATTTACTTTTATATTCGTTTTTTAACAATTTATGACAAAGTCTTAAAATCATTCTTTCATTATTTGCACAATCAAATACCGTATGGTGTTTTTCTCTACCAAACTGTCTGTCCCCTATATTTATTGAGGGTATTTTTAATGACGGAGCCTCAATAATGCCACTTGAAGAATTTCCAACAACAACTTTACAGTGTTTTAATAATGAAAGATAAACCAAATGACCTAAATTTTTATAAAAGTATGAGTTTTTGTTCTTTCTTACAAAACTTTTAATTTTTTTATTTATAATATCACCACCAAGGTCTGAGTTGCTCATTGTGAATAAAAAATTTGTATTTTCTATTTTTTTTAGGGCATTCAAAAGGGGATTAATTTGGTGTTCAAAAGATAATTGTGAAATTGTTTCTGGATGAAAAGTTATTAAAAAAGTTTGTCTGCATAAATCAATCTTTAAAATGTTTTCTAATTCTTGTTGATTAAGCAATTTTGTATTTTTTATATTCTCAACTCCTAAACTTCCTACATGTAAAACAAATTTTTTATTCTCACCTAATTGAATAATTCTTAATTTTGATCTTTTTGTTGCAGCAAAGTGAATATGAGACATTTTTGTTATTGCGTGACGAAATGCATTATCCATTGCACCTTCAGTAATTTCACCACCATGAACATGAGCTATTGGTATATTAAATAAAGTAGCAACAGTTGCGCAAATTAAAATCTCATATCTATCTCCTAAAATAATAATCAAATCAGGCTTTGATTTCATGAATAATTTCGAAAAACCTTTAAACCCATTACCCATTTGTTCAGAAATATCTCCATGAGTTGTTGATCCTATTTTTAGGTTAACTTTTCCACTAATTAAAATTTTATCATTTAAAATTTCTTTATACGTAAATCCGTGTTGCTTAGATAAGTGCGTTCCTGTGACAATAACTTTAAGATTAAAATTATTATTTTTATTTAAACTTCTTATAAGATTTGAAAGTATTCCATACTCAGCTCTAGAGCCTGTAATAACGTAGATTTTTTTAATCTTTTTCATGTAAGATCACACTACTTGGTATGCAAACAATTCTATTATATAAACTTACTGTATTTATAAGATCAACTTGCTGATTATGTTTAAACATTGGCAAAAGATGCATAGGAAACCATGCAGGCCTCATAAAAATTTTTTGACCGTGACTTAGTTCTAATAATTTATTCCTCTCTTTTTTATTTTCCAATATTAAACAATTTAACCAATAGTTAGAATATGCATCTTCTGGTTCTGAAAATAGATTTAGATTTTGTAATACAGAAAATTTTTCATATTTTTTAAAAATTTTTCTTTTAATGACTAAAAATTTTTCAATTTGCTCTAGTTGAGCAATACCAAGTGCAGCATTTAGATTTGGCATTCTATAATTAAACCCAACTTCGTTGTGAAAAAATTCCCATGGATGGCTAATTTTTGATGTATTAATCATATGATTCATTTTAATTGATAATTGTTTGTTATTTGTTAGAAGAGCTCCACCACCTCCTGTAGTAATAATTTTGTTTCCATTAAAACTAAGTGTAGAAATTACCCCAAAATTTCCAACGTGCTTTTCTTTATAAAGACTACCAAGTGCTTCTGCTGCATCTTCAATTAGAATAATATTATACTTTTGACATAATTTATAAATTTTATCTAACTTTACAGGGTGACCAAATGTATGCATTGGAAGAACAACTTTAATTTTTTTATTGCTTTTCTTGTTCCAGCAAAAACCATCATTCCTGATTTCACAATAATCATTTAAAAAATTTTCAAGAGATATGTGACACATACCAAGTGTTTTTGTATTTACATCTATAAAGATTGGACTTGCTCTACAATATTTTATTGAATTAACAGTTGCAACAAAAGTTAATGCTTGAGTTATTACTTCAGTATTTTCATCTACACCTGCTACTTTTAAAGCTATATGTAAAGCGGAGGTACCATTTACAGTAACATTACAATATTTAATACCAGTGAACTCAGATAGTTTTTTTTCAAATTTTTTTATTAATGGACCTACACTAGATACGTAGGTTGAATTTATTACTTCTTGTAGGTATTTATTTTCGTTTCCTAAAAATAATGGATTATGAAGTGGTATTTTTTCCTGATCTGTATAAATTTTTCTTATAAAGTCTAAAAGTTTTTGATATTTTATTGAATTTTCCATTACTATCAATTTTAGATTTTATAATCATGAATATTTTTATATAAATAAATATTTTCAGGTTTTTTAAACCACTCTATTGTTTTATATATACCATCTTTAAGTCCTTTTATTCCAGAAAAATTAGGTTGCCAATCTAGTATTTCTCTGGCCTTTCGATTATCAGCCCATAATCTATTTACTTCTGAATTTTTTGGTCTTAATCTTTTTTTATCTTCATTTATATTAAGATCAACATTAAGAAACTTTGAAATGATTTGTGCAGTATCTTTTATGCTAATCTCAAAATTGCTTCCTATATTGAAAACTTCTCCTGAAATTTTTTCATTAAGCATACAAGAAATGAAGCCTTCTACAGTATCATCTATATAATTAAAATCTCTAGTAGTAGAAACATCACCTAAATTTATTAAATTATTACTTTGCAGTTGGAGTATAATTGTTGGTATGACTGCTCTTAACGACTGCCTTGGTCCATATGTATTAAATGGTCTACATATTGTTATTGGAAGGTCGAATGAAAAATAATATGAGAGTGCAAGTTGGTCAGCAGCAATTTTACTAGCTGAATATGGTGATTGACCTTTCAAAGGATGTGTTTCAGAAATAGGAACAAATTCTGCTGTACCATAAACTTCACTTGTTGAAGTGTGAATAACTTTTGATACACCAGAATTTAAAGCTGCTTGTAAAACATTTAAAGTCCCATTGATATTTGTCTCTATATACGATTGGGGTGCATCATATGAATAAGGTATGCCTATTAATGATGCCAAATGAAATACAACATCACAATTTCTAATTACTTTGTTCATTTGGAAAGCATCTCGAACATCGCCTGATATTATTTCGAGATTAGATTTAATATGATCTGGTAAATAATCAAGCCATCCATTTGAACTAAATGAATTGTAATGTGATAATGCTCTTACATTATGGCCATCTATAACAAGTTTTTCAGTTAAATGTGAACCAATAAAACCATCAGCTCCTGTTATAAAAATATTTTTTTTCATAACCTTTTTCTTGTTTTTTTAAAATTAACATAAATAATTATATTTTTTCTTAGCTAAGATATCCAATCATTTTCATGATAAATTTTTTGTTCCCAAGAACCATAATTCGCTAAATCACAAACATTTACAATAGTGTTTCCTACTTTATCGTTACATGCAACTCCTATATGGCTTAAAGCTATTTGATCAATCGTATGTGCGTCAAAAACATATGTCCATTCGTTACCGTCATCATTTATAAAATCATCTCTAAAATATCTTCCTTCATGTGTTCTTAAAGATAAAAATGGTTGAGGACCCCAAATATCCTTATCTGTCTTAACTTTTAGAAAAGTTTTGTTTAATTCAAAAGAGAAGTTTGGAGGGGTTGTGTTAGGCAATTTCAAAACCGCCCTAAATCCTTCAACTACATTAGCCCATTTAAAATCTATACCAGGATATTCTTTTGATACATTTCTTAATAATTCTACGAACTCTTCAATTTCTCCAACCATATCTCTAAAATCATGATTGGTAACACCTACTAAAATGTCCTCTCCCCTTTTAGCAGCTTCAAAGGCTCTTTTTAACTCTTTTTCATTAATATTATTGTAACGTGTTCTTAAATTTAAGCATCTACTTATATATCTATTTAAGTTACCTTCTTTTCTATGATCATATAGGTCAGGCTTATATATCCTCCAATCAGTAGGTGCTCCTCTCCAATCTACAAATCTACCTGGTATAGGATAAATTTTTTTTATTTCTTCAGGGTCGTCAACCAACTGATGTGCAATATCAAAAGGTATCCAAGCTTCAAGCCACAAGTTGATATCATACGTTTCGTAATGTCCTCCAGGCCTATGCGCAACAGGAAACCATTTATGATCTATTATCCGTCGAGCAATGATTTCATTGTGTAGTAAATTAATATTAAAGCCACAAGACTGTCTATGACTATCTCTGGACATACTAGCTGGATGAAAATGCCAATTTATTTGGTCTCTTGGTGCATCATAATCACGTAATAAATCTTTATAATGTTCAAACACAGAATGGAACCCCAGGGATTTTCTCCTCGGGTTATTTTCGAAATTTACGTGATCCATGCAATGCCAAGAAAGAACATATGGTTTACCATGTGAGTCTGACATTTTATTTCTCCATTGTGGAGAAAATATTGTTTCATGCATTTTATCAATTTTATCCCATGTGTCCAGATAAGTGTTTATCATCTCTTCTTTAACAATATCAGCAACTAAATGTTCTTTACCGCCAAAATCAATCTCATGGTTCCTAATTTTTTCTAAATTTTTTTTAGATGGTTCTATCTTAAATCCGTAATGCTCTTTAATTCTTTGAAAACTAGCTTCTAAGCTTTCATATAAAGGCCCTTCAGTATCTACCGCATGCACAACGTATAACTTTCCATATCCCATTTAATACTCCTTAATCAATTTTTTGGCTACGATAACTTGAAACGCAAAGTCGTTACTTTTATGGTCATTCTGAATAGTTTTTGATAATATTTTATGGAAAAAGTCAATTGTTTTTGTCTTTAAAAAAAATTTATTTTTAGTTGAAGTTTTATTTAAACAATTAAGAATAAGAGAAGTGTAAGGTCTTAATCCTGTATCCCAAAATTCCATCATTTTTTTTCCTGCAAATGGTATAGTTTTTATAATTTCAAAATTGTAACTATTGAGATGATCTTTCCATTTAGAAAGTGAAATTTGTTGTGTACAAAAAATTGATCTTCCTCTATCGAAATCAAAATAATCATCTGCTAATTTATTGAGTTTATTTTTTTTAAAATTATTAGCTCTAGGATAAAAATATAAATGATCTTTGTAATTTTCCGTTGGAGTAGTGAACAACAAAAAGCCACCATTTTTTGTAATTCTGTTCATTTCTTTTAGAGTTTTTTTTAATAAGTTATCTTCAAAATCACGCAAAACATTTGAATAAATTACATCTACCTCATTATCTTCTAACGGTATATTTTCTCCCTCAGTGCAAAATAAATTTTCAAAAGTATTTAGATATTCTGCTCTCTTAATCATGTTTTCTTTTATATCCAATCCATAACTTATCTTTGAGCCAATTTTATTGAAGTTTGCATTATATTTTTTATCTATTGGTGAATTATAGATATCATTACTGTTAACTGACAAATTGTTAAAAACGTCAAAGTCTTCAGTAAATTCCCATCCATTAATTATTGAAGTGTGAACACCATTTCCACAACCAAGGTCAAAAAAATTTGTACTATTAATATTTTGTAAAATTTTTTTTAAAATGCTAGCTTCGGTGGCACAATATAAAGCTGTTTCAGGCCTTAACCAGAATGCATTTAAATAAACTTTAAGCAGGTCAGTTCTATTATCTGGTTTTATATCATCAATGACATTAGATAATGTCCCAAACAAAGCACCAATATTTTGGATATAATCACTTTCAGTAAAATTAGAAAAGTGTTTAATATTTATTGGTGCTATACATTTTTTGCAAAACTTTTCTTTATTATCATTTTCTGATCCACATATATTACAAAACATTTTATGTTCCCTATGATTTTTTTTTTAAATTATTTTTCATAATTAATTCACATAGTGTAAAATCTATTTGATCATCTATGTCCAAAGAGGATTTTTTGTCCATCAAGATATATCCACAATTATCTGGATTAATTAATGATCGATAATTTTTTAAATAATTCCTTTGAGTAATATATATAGCCCCATTTGCCTCAAATACTTTTGGAAGTTGTTGTCTTTCTAAATTATATGCGTTTTGTTTGCTATCTAAAATTGCAAATGGTTGTAATTTAGAATTTACATTTAAAAAAGACCACCAGGGCGGAAAACCTTCTTGAACACTTATAAGACTATCAAAGTTATTTTTTGAAAACGACTTTATTGCCTTCAATATATGTTTAGATTTTCTTAGAGGAGATGTTGGTTGAAGTGTGACGACATTGTTAATAATCAAATTTTCATTAATTTCTAGAAAATTTATAGCATGTTCGATTACTGGAGGAGTGTGAGCTGTATCAGTAGACAAAAATGACGGTCTTTTAAAAGGAACTTCTGCGCCAGCATTTTTTGCTATTTTTGATATTTCTTCATCGTCTGTGGAGCATACAACTCTCTCTATCAACTTACATTCTAAGGCAGCTTCAATCGTATACTCAATCAGTGGTTTGTTATTAATTTTTTTTATATTTTTTCCAGGGAGCTCTTTTGAGCCTCCTCTCGCTGGAATAATTGCTACAAATTTTATCACGATTAAATTAACTTTTCGATTGAATTATTAACTTTTTTTATTGCAGTAACTATATCTTCCATGTCTTTTAAAGTATTTGGATACCTTATTTGAGAAAATACAATAGCTTGTTTACATACCTTCTCTGCTACTGGACACAAACCCTCAAAATATTTAATTTTTTCCCCATTTTCAGAACATATCCAAGGGTAACCATTATTTCCAAAAGCTATCTTCTCAAGAAACATTTTATTCATATATAATGGTTTTGGATATCCATTTGAGAGCTCCACGCCTTCGCATTTCAAAGCTTCCATGTATTTAGATTTAGGAACGTTTGTAATACTTTCGTTGTATTGAAAACATAATAAGTGATGAATGACGTTTTTGTCGTTATGACCTTGTGGAGGTGTTAATTCTGGAAAATCAGACAAATTATCAATAAGAAAATTTGCTAATTTGTTTCTGATTTCATTTAATTTATCTAATTTTTTTAATTGTTCGATACCCAGCACAGCTTGAAATTCTGTTGGTCTGAAATTGTAACCAAGCATATTTGTTAAATATGACCTCGGTTTATCATTCATATAAGCTTCACCATGATTTCTTAATAATTTACATTTTAAAGCTAATTCATCATTATCTGTTATAATAATACCACCTTCACCTGTTGAAATATTTTTTGTTTCAACAGTACTGAAAGTGCCTAAATTTCCAAACGTACCTACAAATTGATTATTTACTTTTGTGCCCGGAGATTGGCAAGTATCTTCGATTACATTCAAATTATATTTTTTAGCTATATCCATTATTTTTACTATTTCAGCTGGATAGCCGTAAAGATGAACTGGGATAATTGCTTTAGTTTTGTTTGTTATTAATCTTTCTATTTTATTTACATCTATATTAAATGTAATTGGATCTATATCACAGAAAACAGGTATAGCATTGTTCATAACTATGCTGCTAGCAGTTGCAGAAAAACTGTACGGAGTAACAATAACTTCATCGCCCGGTTCAATCCCAGTAGATGCTAAAGAAATATGAAGCGCTGAAGTGCCAGAGTTAACCGCTATGGCATTTCTAACATTGAAGTAATTTGCCCAGTTATTTTCAAACTCAATTACCTTTTCACCACCTTCAAAACTTTTATAAAATCCTGAAAATTTTTTACTATCCATTAATTCTAGAACTGCTTTTTTTTCTTCGTGACCTATTGCAGGCTCATAGACAAAAGGTTTAGATCTTACAGGCGGACCTCCTAAAATAGCTAAATTCTCTTTCATTGTTTTAAACCTTTGATTTCTTTTCAATTGATTCAATCAATTCTATGACTTTTAATCCATCATATCCATTACAAACATTATTTTCACTCTCATTTTTAAGAACTTTTACAATATGGTTAACTGCATTTTGCATCATTGGTCTAATTTTAAGCTTTTGATTTTTTATCTTTAATAATTTATTACCATTTTTTTCCCAAATATCTAGTTTTTCACCATTATTTGATATAACTAATTTACCTTTTTCAAATTGCATCTCAACGTCAAAAATTAAGTAATTTTTTTTAGAACTTCCATCTAAAAAACCAATTACTCCGTTATTAAACTTCATAATTGCAGAATAACTTTTATCATTAATGTCAAAGTTTTCACTATAATCTAATTTTTCATTTAAAGCACTTTCTTCTTCAATACTCTTTAAGTAGATTATTTCACCAGAAAAAAATCGTAATATATCTATCATGTGAGATCCAATTACCCTAATACCTGAGGTGTATCTTCCAGTTATTGATATCATGGACCCTAATCGTTTTTGTTGAATAACTTTTTTTGCATAAATATATCTGTCATGCCATCTTCTAGTGTGATTAACAAATAAGTTTGTCTGAAATTTTTCACAGTATTTAATTAAATTTAATATTTGTTGTGAATTTTTTGCTAATGGTTTTTCACAAAAAATATTTTTCACACCTCTATCAATCGAGTCTTTGACAATTTCGTAGTGAGAGTCATCGTGAGTACATACACTTAATAAATCAAGTTTTTCATTTAAAAGCATTTCATGATAACTTTTGTAATATCTCTCTATTCCCCAAGTTTTTACGAAATTTTGAAGATTTTCATGATTATTATCAGAAGCCGCTACTAATTTAGTATTAAAATTTTCTTTATACGCACCAGCATGAGTGGATGGAAAAATTCTGCCAGGAAGATATTCAAAGCCCCCTGCAATTCTACCACATCCTATAATACCTACCCTGAACAACTTAACTAATTAATTTTATTTTAGCGACATAAGCTGAACAAATAAGTGCTCCTAAAGGGGTATTACCTAACGGTTGTAATAAAACACCTATTAAATTGTAAAGTTGCAAAAAATCTTTACCAAATCTCGGTGGAAATAGGTGAGAATGATAATAAAAAATTTCATCTAAATTAAGATTTTCTTTACCTACTATTTCCATTAGCTCTTTAGGAGAATATTGGGCAAGTTCAAAAGGATATTCTTGAAATTTTTTTTGTTCAATTTCTTTATTTAAGTCAAAATTTCTAAGTTTTTCACTCAAAAATTGAATTGAAGATAGTATTGCCTCAGCTTGATTTTGATTGGGACTTAGGTGCTTTATATAATCTAATTCGTCAACAAGAACTTTTATATTTTGTGAATCATTTATCGTATATTCATTTGCAGAAAATAGATTAAAAAGTTTATTTCTAGACTCAATTAGTGCTATACTATCTTTATTCATAATTTTTCTTAATTTGTAAAAAAAAGAGTCTAAATCTTTAACGTACTCTATTAAACCAATGGCCGTAATTACTTCAAATGTTTCATTTAAAAAATCGTCATCTGCATCTTTGAGTAAAAACATATTTTCACAATCTATTTGAGGAAATTTTTTTTTGAAATCAATTTTTGCTTGATTTATCATTTCTGGAGAATTATCGATACCAATGACATTGGTAAAACCATTTTTGACCATATCACATATTAACCCACCATCTGCACAACCAATGTCTAAAATTCTTATATTTTTGTCATTTATCTTTAATAGTTCATTAATTACTATTTCATTTCTTACCAAAGAAGAAGGAAATGATGTATAATTTTGATCAGGACTGTAAGCTTTATACTTCCAAGTTGCAGCAGAATTGTCCCAATATTCAATAGATTTTTGTTTGTTTTTTTGAAGCATTTTTTTCCCCTTTTTATATTATCTTTTTGGAGCTATTGTTTAAAAATGTCAATAGGTTTACCTTCCGAAGCAATTACACCTTTATCAATTTTATAAACATAATCAGAGTTCAAAATAGTAGTTATTCTGTGTGTTATAATAATTATAGTTTTTATACCTCTTAAGTTTTTAACGGAATCAATCACAAAATATTCAGTTTTGTTATCTAAAGCGCTTGTAGCTTCATCTAGCACGAGGATTTCAGGATTTTTATATAAGGCTCTGGCAATAGCTATTCTTTGCAACTGTCCACCTGAAAGTTTTATGCCTCTTTCTCCAAAAATTGTGTTAAGTCCATTTTTTAATGATTTAACAAAATCTTCTAGTTTTGATAATTTTATGGCATGAATAACTTGTTTATCATCAATTTCATTTTTAGGAACACCAAAAGCTATATTTTGTCTTAACGTGTCATCTAGCAGATAAATATCTTGTGGTACATAACCAATTTTGTTTTGCCAACTACTAAGATTAATACTTATATCCTTATTATCTACTTTTATGTGACCAGATGTTGGTTTTAATAATCCTAAAAAAATATCAATTAATGTACTTTTTCCGGCACCACTCTCTCCTATAATCCCAATAAATTTACCTTTAGGTATATTTATATTAATATTACTTAATGTTACTACTTTTGATTTTTCATAACTGAATGATACATTTTTAAACTTAATATTTTTTTTGAAATCTATATTTTCAATGATATTTAAATTATTAAATTGATTACTTGAAGAAAACTTTAATTCGTTAAAAATCACATCTATGCTTACTTTTCCATATCTAATATTTTGGAAGGCTCCTAAAATTCTATTACAGGAGGGTAATAACCTTAATGAAGCTGCGCCAAACATAGCTAATGTTGGAATTATTTTAGTGATTTCAGAGTCATTCAATATCAAACTAGTAACCACTATTACCAAACATAAGACAGCTACAATTTCAAGGGTTAATCTAGGCAATTGTTGAATAGTAGACCACTTAGCCATGACATCTGCACTTTTTCTGTTAGCATAATCATATTGATTTATAAAAAAGCTTTCACAATTCATTATCTTTATATCTCTTAAAGCACCAAATCCTTGTTGTAAGTATTTCAATTTGTCAAATTCGAGTATTTGTCTAGTCTTACCATAATTAAGAGTTTTGTTTTTAAAAAAATAAATATAAACAAGACTAAAAAAACAAAAAATAATAAATATCAAACTTGTGCCAATTGGTTCAATAAACAGCAATATGGATAGTATTCCCAGCAAAACTGCAAATTCAGCTATTAACTCAATTGTTGGTATAAAAATGTTATTTACAAAAATGTTGCATTCTGTATTACAATTTCTTATTAGTTTTGCTGAATTATTATTAATATAAAAGAGCCAATCTTTATATATATAATTCGAAAAAATACGATAGGAAATATCAGCTAAAAATGAATATGAAAACTGGTTTTTAAACCAAGTTAGATAAATTAGAAATATAGTTTTGATTAAGTATATTAAAACAATAAAAAGCAAACCAAAAACTATAATATAAATTTGATCTAAAGTGTCTAAAAAATCAAAAATAAGAGTGTTGGTAAGATAGTTTTTTATTATTGATGGGTCGATAATAAGAGTTACAACAGGTACCATCATACCAACACCCAAAGTTTCAAAAAACATTCCTAGAAGTATTAGTATTAAGAGATGTAAAGATTTAATTTTTTGAGATTTGCTCAAAATATATAAAATTTTGTCTATATTTTTCATAATTACTAATTTAAAAAGGAATTAAATTTTTAATTTTTACCTTTGTGTTATCTTTAATATCTCTTCTTAATGTCGAGCCTGCAGGTATAATTACATTTTTACCTATATTTATTCCATTTACAATTGTAGAACCTGCACCAACGAAAACGTTATTACTAATATATACATTACCACAAACTGTTACGCCTGGTGCTACATGACAATTTTTGCCAATGTAACTATCGTGGTCAACACTTGAATTGGAATTAATAATACTATTATCTCCTATTGATACATTTGATTGGATTGTTGTCCCAGTCGCAATCTGCACACCATCGCCTAATTTTACACTTGTAGAAATAGATGAATTAGGTGAAATAACATTTATAAATTTGTAACCTTTTTCATTAAACCATTTTATTAATTCAAATCTTTTAGCATTATTTGGTATTATACCAATTCCCATCACCAGTTCTATTTCTTCAATATTATAATTTAATACACATTGGTCTTTACCAATTACTTTTAAATTTTTATATGAAAAATTCAATTTTACTTTGTCTGTAAATCCAATTATTTTTCGACCATTTTCTATTAAATAATCTACGATGGTGCAACTATGACCTCCTGCACCAATTATAATTATTGGTTTTAAAAATTGTTTTTTTTCTTTAATCATTCTATTTCAAATTTTATTGTAATTTTTTTAAACTTGACCATCATAACATTATAAATTTGTCTCTAATAATATACTATAAAGTAATATTTATAGATCTCATATTGTTTATATGAATTAAAAATTAATATATATTTTCTTTATAATAAGATATATACCAAGCTACAAACTCTTGAATACCATCTCTCAATTTTATAGTAGGTTTAAAACCAGTTAAGTTTTTTAATAAAGTTATATCGCTTGAGGTTTTCATCAAATCACCTTTTTGTGCCTGAATAAAATTTTTAATTGCTTTCTTTTTTAAAGCATTTTCTAACTCCTCTACATATTTCAATAAGTTAACTGAATTTGAATTGCCTATGTTTACGATTCTGTAAGGAGCGGTATTGGATAAACTATCATTTGGAATGATATTCTTTCTTTTTTCAGGACAAATAGGTATAACATCTATTAATAAATTGATTGCTTCTACTAAATCATTAATGTTGGTGAAATCTCTTTCCATATTTCCATAATTATAAATGTCTATTGGCAACTTTGATAAAATGTTTTTCGTAAATTTAAACAAAGCCATATCAGGTCTACCCCAAGGACCATAAACTGTAAAAAATCTAAAAATTGTAGTTGGTATACTGAATAAGTGAGAATAAGAATGAGCTAAAATTTCATTCGATTTTTTTGTTGCTGCATACAGAGATATAGGCATGTCGCTTTTTTGATTTTCATGAAAAGGTAGATTATCACTATTTCCATAAACTGAAGAAGTAGAGCCAATCAGCAAATGGTCTGGTTTAAACTTTTTTGCTAGTTCAAAAATATAAAAAGATCCCAATATATTTGAGTCTATATATGATTGTGGATTTTCTATAGAATATCTTACGCCTGGCTGAGCAGCTAAATGAATAATTATATTTGGTTTATGTTCATTATAAATATTATCTAATAATCTTTGGTCTTGTATTAGGCCTTCGTAACCAAAAAATTTATTATTAAGTTTCAGTATCTTATGTCTTGCCTGCTTCAAGCCAACATCATAATAGTCTGTCATCGCGTCAATACCAATGACCTTCCAATCTTTTGAAACCAAACAATTTGCCAGATGAAAACCTATGAAACCAGCTGAGCCTGTAATTAATGCGACTTTGTTTATTTTAAGATCCTTTCATAAAAAATTAGGTAAACATAAATTTATTTTTTTTAATATAAATGAAAGTAAAATTATTTGAATTTTATTGTTATAATTTTATAATTTTTTGTAATCAATGATTGATTTTCTATGTCTGAGTTTTTTGTTAGTTGGAACCATATCTATCATTAAGCCATTTTTAATTCTGCCAAATTTAATCATGACCATTGATGAAATGATATTTAAACAAATTTTCTGAGCTGTTCCTGCTTTTAATCTTGTTGAACCACAAATAACTTCTTCTTTCGTATCTAGAACAATTTTCACTTTTCCAAAATTTAAAATTTTGCCCTTTGGGTTGTTGCTAATAGCAATTGTAAGTGCTCCTTGATTTTTTGCAATTTCCATAACTTTACATGTAAAAGGTGTGTTGCCACTTGCTGCTAATCCAATCACTACGTCTTTTTTATTAACTAACAACTTTTCTATAGTTAGCTTTGCTTGTGTTTTGTCATCTTCTGCATTTTCTACAGCTTCAAAAACAGCATTTTTGCCCCCAGCAAGAATATATTTCACCCTGTTCTTGGGCCAATTAAATGTTGGGAAAAGCTCTACACCATCCTGTACACCTATTCTTCCAGATGTGCCAGCACCAACATATATTAACCTTCCTTTTTGATGTAATAATAAATGATCATAAATTTCATTAATAGCAAACTCAATTGATTTAGAAGCTTTCTTTACATCCAATGCAGCTCTTTTTTGCTCCTCAATCATCAATGTTATTCCATCAAAAATACTTAAATGATCTATAGGTTTGCTTTTGGTATACAAAAACTCTGTTTTAGGTATATTTTGAGACATAACTAATTATTATATAATATTTAAAGATATATAAAGGTAAATTAATTTTGAAATATCCTTTCTTGAATATCATTGGTTTAATGTCAGGAACTAGCATGGATGGTATAGACATTAGCATGGTAAATACTAATGGATTAGAATTAAAAAGACTAAATAAAAATTACTTTTATAAGTATAACCAAAAAGCTAAAAATTTTCTGATAAGTATTATAAATGAAAACATAATTCTGAATTTAAAAAGAAAAAAATATTTAGATAACTTTATTACAAATCAACATTATTTAGCTCTAAAAGATTTAGATATAATTGAGAAGAGTGACTTAATTGGTTTTCACGGACAAACAATATATCATAATTCAGAACAAAAAATTTCTATTCAACTTGGCGATCCAAAAAAATTATCAATATTGCTGAATAAAAATGTTATTTTTGATTTTAGATCAAATGATATTTTATTCGGAGGTCAGGGTGCTCCAATAGCGCCTATATATCATAAATATATTATTGAACAAACAAACTTAAAGCTTCCAACTTGCATTTTAAATATAGGCGGTATTTCTAATTTAACATACTGGGATGGTTATAATCTTATCGGGTTTGATACTGGGCCAGGGAATGCACTAATGGATGATTATATGTTAGCTGTTTTAAATAAAAACTTTGATGAAGATGGAAATATAGCATCTAGTGGATACCCTATAAATGATGAAATTAAAAAGTTTCTAGAAAATGATTTTTTCAAACAACCTCCTCCTAAATCTTTAGATAGAGGTGCTTTTTTAAATACATATGAAAATTTAATTAAAAAAAAATATACATTTAAAGATGTGATGGCGACTTTAGCTGAGTTTACAGTTGAAACCGTTGCTTGTGGCATAGAACTTTTGCCTAAAAAAATTAACAATATTTTAATAACTGGTGGTGGATATAAAAATATTTACTTAATGAAAAGACTTAAAGAAAGATTAGAAGTAAATTTCATTTATGAAAAACAACTAGGCCTTAATTTTGATTATATAGAGTCAGAATTAATTGCTTATTTATCAGCAAGATCAATTTACAAACTTCCATTTACCTTTCCTTCAACTACCGGAGTACCAAAACCTCTGACAGGAGGAAAATTGTATAAATGTTTATAAAAATCCATGCTGATTGTCTATATGAAAAGGCCTTAGTTTAAGAGGTAATGGTAGAATGTGTCTTATGTCAGTAAAAGGGAAAAAGGGCTGGAAGGAATACGCTTCAGCATATTTACCTTTTGCAGCATTACACTGTGCCGCCCTATAACTATTCATTAATTTAGCCAAATCTATAAATCTTTGCGGTTTTTGTGTTTCATGTTTTAGAATTGCTTCCTTTTTTAGCAAGAAATGCTCTGTTATATCAAAGTAAAAGTTAGGATTGAAATTTATACCCATTAAAGTGTCACAGTATATTACTGGAATATAATGACTTACAACACTGCTTGTTATAAATGATAAAGACCTATGATCGGAATGATAATCATTTTGTGAGTGAGTAATGATCAAATCTGGCATAATTTTTAAAATGTGTTCTTTTATTGTTCTTCGATGCTCAGGATCTTCACCTAATTCACCATCAGGTATATTTAAAAAAATTGGTTTTGATATTTTTTTTAACCCAGCTATAGCTTCCTTTTCTCTTTTTTTGGATAATAAATGGTCTTTTGGTGAACCTCCTTTCGAGCCATCAGTTGCAATCATAGTAAATACTTCGTTTCCCTCTTTTTTATAAGTAGAAACTAAACCATACATGAAGATTTCTATATCGTCAGGATGAGCACCAATAGCTAAAATTTTCATTATATTTTTCTCCTAATTTCGATATTATAATATTCCAATGTTAACAAAGATATCAAATGAAAAAAAGAACAACTAAAAAAATTATCAGAGGGTATATAGAAGGTTATTATGGAAGGCTTTTGTCATGGGAACATAGAGAACTTATAATTAAATCTCTTTACAAAAATAAAATGAACACTTATTTCTATGCACCAAAAGAAGACATAAATCATAGATTATGTTGGAAAAAAAATTATAGCAAAAGTTGGCGTTTAAATTTTCGTAAATTTACAGACACAGGTAAAAAATATAAAATTAATGTTATCGCAGGACTTGCACCTGGGTTAGACTTTAATTTCAAACAATTAAAAGATAATACGAAAACAAATAAAAAATCAGATTTTGAAGTTCTTTTGAGTAAAGCAAAACAATTACTTAATGATGGTGCAACTTCAATAGCCTTATTGTTAGATGATATTCCACCTGATTTCAAAAATAAATTTGGTATTGATGTGTCCGAAGGAACATATCATGCTATTTTAGCGAACAAGCTCTTAAAAGAGTTAAAACAAAGTATATTCTTTGTACCTAGAATATACGCTGATGAATTAATTCAAGATGAGCCTCTTTATTTAAAAGACTTAAGTAAAATATTGGATCCAAAAATAATTATGTTCTATTGTGGAAAAAATATTGTATCTAAAAATTTATCAAATTATAAACTAATTAAAAAAACATTACAAAATAGAGTAATCTTTTGGGACAATTACTATTCAAATGACTATTGTCCTAGACGTCTATTTATAGGACCTTATTTTGGTAGACAGAATATTAATGATGTAATGATTAATCCTACAGGATTAATAAAAACGGATCTTCTGATTTTAGACATTTACGCCAATAATTTTAGAGGTCAAAACAATATTAAAGAATGGTCAAAAGTATTGGAAATTCATGGTGTCCCAAAATTATTTATTAAAATAAAAAAATTTTTTTTAAAGCCCGATTTTGGTTCTAACCCTTCAGCCCAAAAAATAAATGTTAATGATAAAGATTTTGAAGCACTAGATTTCCTTTTATGGAAATGGAAAGGGAATTTATCGAGAGAATGGTATCCTTTCATTTTTGGATTGAAGCAAGATTTACAAATAAATGAAAAGCTTTTAACCTCAGAACGAAAGATTAAAACACAAACTGCACCTCTATCTGAATTTTTATTAAAAGGAGAATTGGAATGACAAAAATCGGTTTTATTGGCTTAGGTAATATGGGAGCTAAAATGACTATGAACCTTCTTAAAGCTAATTATGAGGTTGTTGGTTACGATATAAATAAAGAATTTGTCAAAAACCTATTACCTAAAGGCCTTAAGCAAGCTAACAATTTAAATGATATTGCAGAAAGTACTGATATTGTAATTACAATGTTACCTAACGGTGACATTGTAGAAGAAGTTTATGATAATATAATCGATAAGTTCGCGCCTGGCACTCTATTTGTAGACTGCTCAACCATTGAAGTGGACAAAGCTAGAGAACTTCACAAGAAATGTGAAGATAAAAAAATCTTATCTCTTGATGCTCCAGTTTCGGGGGGTGTAGGTGGAGCTGAACAAGCAACATTAACTTTTATGGTAGGTGGAACAGAAAATGCTTATAGAATAATGTTGCCCCTGTTTGAAGTAATGGGGAAAAAATCATTATTATGTGGTTCTTACGGTCTAGGACAAGCTACAAAAGCATGTAATAATATGTTATTAGCAACTACTATGATTGGTGTAGGGGAGGCTTTTTCTTTAGGACAGAATTTAGGTTTGGATCCAAAAAAATTATTCGAAATATTGTCAACCTCAACTGGTTCCTGTTGGTCTATAAATAGCTATTGCCCAATAAAGGGTATTGGGCCAACAAGTCCAGCAGACAATGACTTTAAACCTGGTTTTTCTGCAGATCTGATGCTAAAAGATCTTACAATAGCTCTAAAGGCTATTGAAAGTACAAATACTACAGCACCATTTGGTAAAAACTCACGAGAAAATTTTAAAAGAATGGTTAATGAAAACCAAGGGTCCTTAGACTTTTCAGCTATTACAAAATTTAATAAGTAAAGTTATTTAATTAGCTTTATCATTATTTTTGTTAAATCAATAGTGGGGCTATAACTAGACTAACTATGGCCATAACATTAATTAAAATATTCATTGATGGACCTGATGTATCTTTTAATGGGTCACCTACTGTATCGCCAACAACTGCTGCTTTATGAACTTCTGATCCTTTACCACCAAAGTTTCCTTTTTCTACAAACTTTTTAGCATTGTCCCAAGCCCCACCTGCATTTGACATCATTAATGCCATCATTACACAACATATTAAAGCACCACCTAGCATTCCGCCAAGTGCTTTTGGGCCAAGTAAAAAACCTATTATAACTGGTGATAAAACTGCTAAGGCTCCTGGTGCTATCATCTTTCTTAAAGCAGCTCTAGTTGCAATATCTACACATCTTGCAGTATCTGGTTTTGCTTTACCCTCCAACAAACCTGGAATTTCTTTAAACTGCCTTCTAATTTCTTTAATCATATCAAAAGCAGCATCACCAACTGCAGTCATTGTGATAGAGCTAACTAAAAATGGGAATATGCCACCTAAAAACATACCACATAGAACTAACGGATCGTTAATAGCTAAAACAAAACTTTCATCAGAAATTGATATTTTTTCTATATATGCACTAATTAGCGCCAATGCAGCCAAAGCAGCAGCACTTATTGCAAAACCCTTACCAATAGCTGCAGTAGTGTTTCCAACTTCATCAAGTGAATCTGTAATTTCTCTAGTTTCCTTTCCCATCTCAGACATTTCAGCTATCCCTCCAGCATTGTCAGCAACTGGTCCGTATGCATCTATTGCCATAGTGATACCAACGGTACTTAACATTCCAACTGCAGCTATACCAACTCCATAGAGACCTGCGTAAATATTTGATATAAAAATTATAGATACAATTGTTAAAACTGGTATTGCAACTGATTGCATGCCCGTTGCCAAACCCGATATTAAAACAGTAGCAGAACCAGTTTCTCCATCTTTAGCTATTTTTTCTACAGGGCTTCCTCCAGTGTAATATTCAGTAATTAATCCAACAACTATACCTCCAACTGAACCTACGAGTACAGCAATCCAAACACCAACTGCAACATTCATTAAATCAACCAAAAAATAAGATAATAGTACAAACAGCATTGCAGATCCTATCGTTCCATATCTAAGAGCTGTTTCTGCACTTTTTGAGGAAAAAACTTTAACAGTTAATATTCCTAATAAAGAGCATACAATACCTAAAGAGGCTAAAGCTAAAGGCATAAATTGAAGTAGGTATTGGTTACCTCCTAATGAATTAATTGTAGCAGTGGTCATTGAAGCAGCTAAAGCTATACAAGCAATCATAGATCCACAATATGATTCAAAAATATCAGATCCCATTCCAGCTACATCTCCAACATTGTCTCCCACATTGTCGGCAATGACGCCAGGGTTTCTTGGATCATCTTCTGGAATACCAGCTTCTACTTTACCTACTAGGTCAGCACCAACGTCTGCACTCTTTGTAAATATGCCACCACCTACTCTTGAAAATAATGCAACAGATGAAGCTCCCATTGCAAAGCCTTCAATTGCATGAATTGTTTTTATATCACCTGCAAAATAATGAAATAAAATTCCAACACCAAACAATCCCATTGCAGCAACTGTTAGTCCCATAATTGATCCACCAAAAAAAGCTATGTTTAATGCTTCGGAAGCACCTTTTTCTTTAGCGGCAACTGCAGTTCTAACATTAGCTTTTGTCGCTGAATACATTCCAATGAAACCAGCTGTACCAGAACACAAAGCACCAAGTAAAAATGATATAGCGGTTTGCCATCCTAGAGAAAAGTATAATGCCAATATACATACTAAACAAAAAATAGCTAATCGTTTATATTCTGCAGACATAAAAACCATTGCACCTAAGTGTATTTCATCTCCAATTTCTTTAACACGACCTTCACCTTCAGAAGAAGACCTTACCTTTAAATATACAACATAAGCTGATAATAGACCTAGAAGACCAAGAACAACTGATATTAACGAATATGGCATTTGCAAACCTTTTCTTAATTTAAAAAAACTACTTTTAATTCGATTAATTTAATCTGTAAAGTTTTATATTTTTTTCTATGAATTTTAAATTTTTACATATGTTTTGTGACAAAGGTTTTTTAGGAGAAAAAATATATCATTTTTTTTCAATGCTATACAACCAGCAGTTTTTTTATTGTTTGAGAAACTACAATGAATAAATATTGCACTACCTTTATTCTTAATTGTTGGTTTAACATTATGTGAAGTAACGATTATTATGTCATATGCCTCATCTTCTCTCCATAACTTTTCATAATTTAAGTTTAGCGATTGAAAATTATTAATTTTTATATGACTATTATATTTGTTACTTCTAATATCGTCACACCAACCGCAATTTCTTGTAATTTTGTTTATTTTTAGTATATTTTTCTTAAGTTTTGGTCTTAATATCTTATCAGATCTGTAAAAAATTGTTTCTAAACGCCATTTCCCGATAGGTGTTGTTTTATCTCCCTCAATTTTCTTTCTTGCTGTTTTTAAACCTCCTTCTCCTACTTGACATTCAAAAACTTTATTACCAACTCTCAAAAAATATTTTTTATTTAGGTTTATAACAAACAAATTTTTCTGCATAACTAGTTATAGATACTTTAATCAAACAAAAACATATATTTTAATAACAATTTACTTTAGAGTTATGATCATTCTATCTAGGTTGTTATCTTATGACAAATCAAACACAAAGTTGGCTTCAATCTATTCTAGTCTATAAAGACTTAAGAATGCTGAAAATTTTACTTCTTGGTGCTATTAGTGGTTTACCATGGGTACTTATTGCTAGTAGTCTTAGCCTTTGGTTAAAGGAAGAAGGATTAAGCAGATCAACTATTGGCTGGGCAGGTTTAATTTTTGGTGTTTACGCGTTTAATTATTTGTGGGCTCCATTAATTGATAGAGTTCAAATACCATTAATAACAAAAAAACTAGGCCATAGAAGAGCATGGATTTTTTTGATGCAAGTTACAATTATAGTAAGCTTAATAATTTGGAGTTTTATAAATCCTTCTCAAAACTTAGCTCTATTAATTTCTGTTGGATTAATAATTGCTATAGCTTCAGCAACACAAGACATCACTATTGATGCTCTAAGAATTGAACAAATAAACGAAAATGAGGGGAAAGCCATGGCAGCTGGAGCTGCTATGGCAGTAGTTGGTTGGTGGACAGGCTATAAACTAGGAGGTGTAGTTGCTTTATTTACAGCAGAATATTTTGAAAATTTTGGTATTATAAACTACTGGCAATTAACTTTTTTAGTTTTAGGAGTTATTATAATTTTAATGAATATTTGTTTGATATTTGTTAACGAGCCAACAAAAACTGATAGACAAAATAAACAAAAAGAAACAGACAAAATTATAATAGATAAACTAGGATACAACAATTTTTTTACAAATATTTTTGCTTATATTTCAGGAACTATATTAGGCCCTTTAATAAGCTTTTTTAAAAAAAATGGTTTTTCTATTGCTATTGGAATACTGGGTTTCGTTTTCTTATTTAAAATTGGCGAAGCTTTTCTTGGTAGAATGTCTATTATTTTTTATAAAGAAATAGGATTTTCTAAAGGAGCAATAGCTATTTATTCAAAGGGACTTGGTTGGATTACAACTGTTGTGTTTACATTATTAGGTGGTGTATTAGCAATGAGAGCAGGCACAATAAAAACAATGTTCTTTGCTGGTGGATTAATGGCCATAACAAACCTACTATTTGCAGTTTTGGCTTGGACTGGAAAGTCTGAATTATTGTTTGCAATTGCTGTTATTGCAGATGACATCACAGCAGCATTTGCAACTGTAGCATTCGTTGCATTTATATCATTACTAGTTGATAGGACTTATACAGCCACACAATATGCTTTACTTGCATCTTTAGGAACTGCAGGAAGAACAACGCTAGCGTCATCTTCAGGAGCTCTTGTTGATTGGCTAAATGGAGATTGGGGTATCTTTTTTATTTTAACCACAGTTATGGTAATACCTTCCTTAATTTGTTTATGGATGATTAAAAATAAAATAAAATTTGTTGCAAAATAAATTTTGTTCTGAAAATTCATAAGAAAAATTTTAAAAGCAACTTATAATTCAACCCGAATTAAATAATAAATAATTTCTTCTAAATTTTAATTATACCATAATAAAATTAACTCTTGTTTTTAACGTTTATTTGTATATCAGTAGATAAAGATACTAAACTAAATTTTTGATAGAAATGATATTAAAATATATTTCTTTTAAAGAGCTCAACTATGCCAAAAGCTGGCAAGATGGTTGGAATAAAATTAATAAACTTAGTAATTTTGATAAGTTCATTACTATTTTTTGGTTACTTGGGCCTTTAATTTATCTAATTGAAAGAGATCCGGCAGATGTATGGTTAACATCATTAAGTCTATTGTTTATAATACGATGTTTTATAAAAAATAATTGGAGCTGGGCTTCACAACTTTGGTTTAAAAGCGCTTTGGCGTTATGGATATTTGGGCTTTTTTCTTCGATTACAAGTGAAGACCCTCTTTTTACATTTCAGCAAGGTTTTGTATGGATACGTTTTCCACTTTATGCTGCTGCTACTCAAGTATGGATAGCTAAGGACAGAGATATTAGAATAGTAATGTTATTATCTATCTTTTTTGGAATGCTTATTATGAGCGCAATATTAATAACTGAAACAATTTATGAACCAAAACCAAGACTAACTTGGCCTTATGGTGATTTAGTACCAGGTGGTTATATAGCTAAAGTATCATTACCTTTATTTTGCGTTTTAATAGCTATAGCCGTGAATCAGAAAAGTAGAGCTGGCATCATTTCTGGTTTAGTTGGTCTTTTATCTATTGCTGTATCTGTTTTAACAGGCGAAAGAACAAATTTTCTTATTAGAGCTTGTGGTGGTATTGTTGCTAGTATTGCATGGAAGCCTAAACTTGTAATGTTCTCAATATTGATTTTTATTGAGACTTTTGCGGTTTTAGTTGTCTTTTTTTCTCGACCTGATCTAAGTAGAAGTTTTGTAAATAATTTTATAAATCATATTCCATTAGCAAACACGACAGATCAAAATCCGTATTGGGGTGCTTGGAGAGGTGGTTTGCAACAAGGGCTAGTAACACCTTTAAAAGGAGTGGGGCCCTCTGGTACCAGAAAAACCTGTGCTACTTTAGACACTAATCTTCCAGAATGGCTCCCAGGAAAAAATTATTGTGGTAATCATCCTCATAATTTTTATATTCAATTATTTGCCGAAACAGGAATAGTTGGATTAATTATTGGATGTATTATGTTTGGGTCTATAATTTTTACATGTTATAAAGCTAGATCACAAAACTTTAATTGCCCAATGGCCGCAACGGCATTTGTAGTCCCTTTAGCATTATTTTTCCCAATACAACAGTTTGGAAGTTTCTACGGACAATGGGGTAATCTTTTTACATGGTTTGCGATTGCGTTTGCACTATCTCAAAGTCAAGAATGGATAAATTGCATTAAAAATTTTGAAAAATAATTTTTCGAAAATTATCTAATTGTTTACTTGAGTTAATTGATGTAAATTTAAAGTCTTTCCAAGCTTTTTTTTGAAAACATTCTCTTTTTTTATTATCTTTTATTAAATCAACAAGACTTTCTAGTAATTTTTTATGGTTAATATTTTTAATTAGAATTCCTTTATTATCTAATATCTCAGGTATTCCACCTACTTTAGAAGCTATGATACATATACCATTACTCATAGCCTCTGCAGCAACAAGACCAAATGGTTCTTGCCAAATTGAAGGAATAACAATGATGGATGCCGTTTTCATTTTTTCTTGGACAAATTCATTATTTTTAAATCCAAAAAATTTAGCTTGTATTCCAATTTTTTTGAAATCATTTATTACTTGGATAGCGTAAGAATTTTTATTTTCATTATAACCCAATCTATGAGAGCCAATTAACCCGAATTTCCATTCAGGAAAATTAATTGCTAATAATCTCAATGCTTTAACATAAAAATGAGCACCTTTTTCAGGTACTAATCTTCCAACAAATAGAATCTCTTTTTTCTTTTTTGGAAATTCTTTAAGCTTTTTATTAACACCATTGTATAAAACATGAACTTTATGTGTGTTCTTAGATATACCTTCTAAATATAATCCTTTGATGTATTCACTTACACAAAAAATTGCTGTACATTTTTTTAATAAATTTTCTCTATCCTTGATTGACCTAGATCCTTTCATTTGTTGAGGATCGTTATGCAAAAATAAAGTAACAAAATGATGATTACCTTTGGTGATTTGGTCAATAAGATAAGGTCTGTTGTGTACCTCAATTAATTGTGGTTGATCAACATCATGAGAAATTGTTTTCATCATTTTATGAGCCAAAAATTTATTCTTACTTTTAAATGATAAAATTGAATGTTTAAAACCTATGAAATTATCTTTAAATAATGGTTTTTCAACATATTGGCCATAAATTCTAATTTGATTTAAAAAAATAGAATGAGATAAATTATTTTTAACAGTTATGGAAACTGATGAAGCTTTGTTTTCGTCAAATTTCTCTTTATAAGGTAGTAAAATATTTATTTTCATTTTTTTATTATTTAAATTATTTATAGTGTTATATAACTATATATCTTATTTATAATTGGAATCTAATTTGCAAACAATCATCTGTATGAAGTGGGGTTCAAGATATGGACCAGAATTTGTAAATAGGCTGTATAAATCCATAATAAAACACACCAAACGAAAAACTATTCTCTACTGTTTAACTGATAACCCTCAAAATATTAATAAAAATATAATATGTAAACCTTTACCAAAAATTTCTTTACCTGAAGCAATAGCTTATACTCCATGGAGAAAAATGAGTTTATGGCAGTATCCTCTTTACGATTTTAAAGGTGACGTTTTATTCTTAGATCTAGATTTGGTAATTACAGGTAATTTAGATCGCTTTTTTGATTATAAAAAAGGTAGATATTGCGTCATTGAAAATTGGACTCAAATTGGTCAAAATATTGGAAATACAAGTTGTTTTAGATTTCCTATTGGAAAATATCGTTCAATTTTTGAAAAATTCCAAAATGATCCTAAAACACATTGGTATAAATATCACATAGAACAAATTTATTTAAGTACCCAAATTAAAGATCAAGTATTTTGGCCAACTGAGTGGTGCAAAAGTTTTAAACATAACCTTCTACCTAAATGGCCATTTAGGCTTTGGGAGCCAGCTAAGCTTCCTAAAGACACTTCTATAGTAGCTTTTACAGGTAAGCCCGACCCAGATGACGTTGTAAATGGTTGTTGGCCAGTAAAAAAATCACAAATTTACAAAAAAATTTATAAGCAATTAAAAACTCCTCAATGGGTTTTGGATAATTGGCTGTAGTTTTAAGAAATTTGATGAATTGGGTTTCGATTTATATACGCTTCTATGGCTTTTAAATAACCTTCAAAAAATTTTTCATAAGTTTCTTCAGATACGTATCCAATGTGTGGAGTAAGAATTAAGTTTTTTGTCTTTCTTAAAACATGATCTTTTGGTAAAGGCTCTTGATCATAAACATCTAAAGCTGCGCAAGAAATAATATCATTATTTAATGCATCTATTAAATCTTTTTCTTTTACAATTGGCCCTCTACTAGTATTAACAATAACAGATCCTTTTTTCATTAGCTTAATTTTGTTATTATCAATATAACCAAAAGTTCTATCAGACAATCTAGTATGAATAGTTAAAATATCTGACATTTTAAATAAATCCATACTATTAACATATTCAACATCAGCTTTTTGACAATCTTGTTGTTTTAAATTATGACTCCAAGCTATAACTTTCATTCCAAAAGCTTTAGCAAAACCCGCTACTTGTAATCCCTGCTTTCCAAGACCCAAAATACCTAATGTATTTCCTTTCAAACCTCTTCCAATAGTAGTTTGCCATTTACCTTCTTTCATATTTTGGATTTCAGTTTGCAATCTTCTCCAACTATTCATAATCAGCGCCCAAGCTAATTCCGCGGTTGAATGGATTTTGGTCTCAGTTCCGCAATAAATTATATTTTTTTCTTTTAAGGCTTCTTTATCAACAGAGGCGTTCCACATTCCACTTGTAATTACTAATTTTAAGTTTGGAAGTTTTTCTATCAAGTTTCTAGGAAGTGGGGTCCTTTCTCTCATCAAACATAAAACATCAAAATCAAATAATTTATCTGATAAGTTATTTTTTTCGATATAATAATTGAAAACTTCTATATCAATTTTCCCAAGAAGTGTCTCCCAATTTGCAAATTTATGAGTAACATTTTGATAATCATCTAAAATTGCTACCTTGATTTTCTTCATTTTCTAACCCTCTTGAACTGAACCATAACCTGCCATTCTTCCAAAGACAGCACCAGATGTTAAGCCTGAACCACCGGGGTAACCATTAAAAAATACACCTCCTACTAATTCACCACAAGCAAACAAACCTTTAATGAGATTATCATTAATGTCTAATACTGATCCATTTTTATCTACTTTTAATCCACCATATGTGAATGTGATGCCACCTGTCACAGGAAAAGCTCTAAAAGGGCCTTTATCTATTTTTTGTGCCCAATTAGATTTTTCAATCTCAAGACCCATAGTTGATTTTCCATCAAGAATTGTTGGATCAAAAGTGGTATTTAGATCTACAGAATTATTAAATTCAGAAATTGTTTTTTTTGTTTCGATTTTATCAACACCATCCATTTTATTTATTAACTCGTCAATACTGCAAGCTTCAACAAAGTGTGCATCATGAAATGTATATTCTTCATAAAGTAAATCAAAAACTTTACTATCAAAAACCTGCCAAGCAAAATGTCCAGGCTGATCTAAAACTTTTTTTCCATATTGAGCATATGTATAATTTCTAAAGTTTTTACCTTCATCTAAAAATCTTTTACCTTTTGCGTTTACCATAATCCCTAAAAAATAACATATCTTTCTATAATTTTTTCTCTCACTTGGTTCTAAATCTAATCCACCATAATTTTTCATATGTAAATCCATCGGCGTAGCATGACAACCTTCATATAAACCATATTTTGCTGCGCCAATTTTCAAGGCCATCTCGAGTCCATCTCCAGTATTGTAAGGTGTTCCTCTAACTTTAGCTTTAAACCAATTGTTGCCAATATAAGATTTTCGAAGTTCGTCATTGGCCTCAAACCCCCCAGATGCCAAAATAACAGAGTCAGAAATTATTTTTTTTTGATTTACATAAACACCTTTTACCTTTCCATCTTCATAAACAAGATTTGTAACTGGACTTTGATAAAAAATTTTTCCGCCTAATAATAAAAAAGCATTTAGTTCTTGATCAAATAAACCAACACCTTCGTTTTGTGATGCAAGTGTTAAGCCTCCCCAAAAAATATGTTTTCCATTTTTCAAAAAACTTTGCCTAGAATAGATGGGCTCAAATTTAATGTTATGAGAAGAAAGCCACTCTATTGTTTCTAGTGATTTAGAAACCAATATTTTTTGCTCATGACTCAATGGTCTGCCTTCATTAAAATTTAATAAATCTTTTTCAAATCTTTCTTGGGTATAAGAACCAAAATCTGTATGTTTTATTCTTTCATCATTAGGATTTTTTAAAAGACCCATTAACTGGTTATTATTATCATAGGCAAATCGCATTGCACCTGCTGTATACTTTGTATTGCCTCCAGCCATTTTTTTATCTGCTTTTTCATAAATAATTACCTCTGCACCCTTTTCTAAAGCAGCTATTCCTGCAGATAAAGCTGCATTACCAGAGCCAACAATTATAACTTTTTTTGACATTTAACATTATCCTTATAAAAGGGAGTTTGATATATATTAGATTGTTAATTTATTGTTATTCTTTAATATATTTTTTTCAAGTTCATTTTATTATTTGGTCTAATATGTCTTCTAATATAATTGGTTCTCTTATTTGGGTCATGTTTATATTTTTATCTTTATTTACACACATGATTATCAAGTATTTATCAGGTGAAGTGGATTTCATCATTACTCTATTTTCTAGATTTACATATTCTTTACCAATATTATTTATTTTGGCTTATATAGCTAGGAAATATCTTTTGTTTAAAGTCAATAATTGGAAAAATATTGCTTTACGTTCCTTTTTTGGTTTCGTTACTATGATAATGGTTTTTTCCGCATTACAATTAATTCCTATTGGACTTACCACAGCTCTTGCCCAGAGTTCAGCAATTTATGTCACTCTTTTATCACCAATTTTCCTAAATGAAAAAATTGGACTAATTAGATGGTCAGCAGTTATATTTGGATTAATTGGTGTTTTTTTAATGACAAACCCAATCAGTATTATTAATGAAACTTCCGAATTATCAGCATTAGGTGTTTACCTTGCTTTTGGAAGCGCTTTAACACATTCAGCACTGGCTATTATTTTAAGAAGAATTGGAAAAACAGAACATCCTGCTACTACTGCTCTGATCCATAACCTTTTAACCTCCTTAGTTATTACTTTTTGTATATTTTTTTTTGGGACTAAGTTTTATGGAAAAACAGGTAATTTTGGGATAGAAATTTTATTTACACCTAATAACGTACTATACACTTTGATTAGTCTAGGAATGATAGGGTCATTTGTTCAGTATTTTATGGCTCAAAGTTATAAATACGCAGAGGCTACAATTTTGGTAACACTAAGGTATTTAGCAATTCCATTGGCCACCTTGTTTGGATATATTATTTGGGATGAAATACCTTCATATAATCAAATTGTAGGTGGATTAGTCATTATTGGCTCCTGTCTTTTGATAACGTATAGAGAAATTAAAAAGAAATAAATTAGTATCCTATTGCAAGTCCATCTTTACGCCAATCACTTGCACCAACTAAAATATCCCTTTTTTCATCTATTAAAATGATTTGACCACCGCCTATAGGGGGGACTGGGTGATTAATTTGGTGCCCTCTTAATTTTAATTCATTTATTAAATTTAAATCAAAATCATTTTCAATGTCTAACAAATTATTATTTGGGAAAATCCTAGAATGATTTAGTGCGAGCTGTGGGCTTAATCCAAAATCAATCATTTGAGATAGAACATAGGCATGACCAGCAGCTTGGTATTGACCTCCCATTACTCCAAATGATCCTATAAGTTTATTATTTCTTGATATCATGGCAGGGATTATAGTATGTAAAGGTCTTTTATATGGGTTTAATTCATTAGGGTGACCTTTTATAGTGTTAAATGCTCTACCTCTACAATGAAATAGAACTCCACTTTTAGGGGCTGTAATGCCACTTCCAAACGCATCAAAGAGAGAGTTAATGAATGAGATTATCATGCCATTTTTATCTCTAACTGTAAGATAAATTGTATCAGGATGATCTGGAAAATCGCTTATTTTATAAACCTTAGCCATTTTCATATCAATGGTTAATGCGTATTGATCCAATAAATTTGATTTAAGAAAATGATCAACAGATAATTTGTTTAGTTCTGAATCTGCCAAATACTCATCTCTTAGAAAATACCCTATCTTTGTTGCCTCACAAAATAAATGAATGTAGTCAGTTTTGGACATTTTTTTTAAATTAAACTTTTCTAGAATTGATAAAATAATTAATGCAACCAAACCCTGTCCATTAGGAGGGCACTCATGAATATGAAAGCCCCTATAGTCCGAAGAAATTGGCTTAACCCATTCAGCAGTCGTATTACTAAAATCATTTGAGGTATGATTTCCTCCAATTGATACAAGTTTTTTTAACATGTCATCGGCAACCCACCCATGATAGAAACCATCATAACCTTCTAGTGAGATTGTTCTAAAGGTTTCTGATAAATTTTCGTTCTTAAAATTATCCATAAACTTGAATGATTTGCCATTTTTGAGAAAAAGCTTTGATGTATCCGGATCTAAAGATAATTTTCGTATATTTTTTTTCCAATCCAACGCAACTCTCTCATGAACGTTTATGCCTTGCTGAGCATAATTTATTGCCGGATTAAAAAGTTCTTTCCAAGGCATATATCCATGCTCTTTGTGAAGTAAACTCCATGCAGCAACAGCCCCAGGTATTGTTATAGCATCTGGCATTTCAGGGCTGATTACTGATATGTTTCTTTCTCGAAGACTGGCTGCTTTAGCTTTTGAAGAAGATTTCCCTGATCCGTTAAGAGCTTTAATATCAGTACTACCATCAACAGATAGCATTACAAAGCAATCACCCCCTACGCCTGTCATATGAGGTTCAGCAATACAAAGAACAGCATTCATAGCAATTGAGGCATCAACAGCATTTCCTCCATTTCTTAAAATTTCAATTCCAACTGATGATGCTATAGGGTGAGAAGAAGCTAACATTGCATTAGAACTAATAATATTTGACTTACCAGACTTAGAAAAATCTCTTATTTCTAAATTATTTAAAATATAGCTCATATTTTTAACCCTTAATTGATATAATAAATTTTTTACTGTTATTAGGTTGTTTTAATTTATTATTCATAGTATTTACTAATCTGACAATATCTAGTTTTTTACTTAATTAGAGTATTTCATTTTATGTCATCAATACGTTAATTTTTAATAGTTATAATTATGCCAATTAAACAAAACGATGAAATAGACCTGATATTACTTTTAAAAACAATTTGGGATGGTAAATGGATAATAGCCACCACCACAATGTTGACTTTAATTTCTTGTGTGATTTTTAATTTTTACACTCCTAATTCATTTCAGATTACATCCACTTTTAGCACTAATAATCAAAATATTTTTTTAAATTTCAAAAATGTAAATGATATTTTAATTGAAAGAGTTGGAACAGATACGGTCTATCTGGAACCTTATTCATTTGATGAAAAAACTATTTATGAAATATTTGTTAATGAATTTAACGATTACATTGAAATGACAAGCGTTTTAAAGAAAAATGACTTTATTACAAATAAAATTAAAAACTTAAATGATTTGCAAAAACAAAAAGCTTTAATGAGCTTTGCTAAAAAATTCAGAATTTTGAAACCTCAAACTAAAGGATCAGATCCTAAAATTTTATTCAATTGGCATGACGTTGATGAGGGTTTTTTATTATTTAAAATTGCATTGAATCTTACATTGTTGAATGTCAGAGATAAAATAGTAAATGATATTGATAGTTTGGCTTCATCATTAAATGACCAAAATCAGCGTAGAATTAATTTATTAAAAATTAGGTTACAATCGATAAAAGAGTTATACAATTTAAAAATTGCAAAGAAAAAAATTTTCTTAAAAGAACATTTAGCTATTGCTAAAGAATTAGGTATTAAGGATTTTCAAAATGTATCATTTGATGTTGAGCTTGTAAGTAAAATTTCGAAAAAAGATGAACTCAATTATCCATATTATTTACGAGGATATAAAGCAATACAAAAAGAACTTGATCTAATTGATTATAGATCTAAAACTGAAAATGACTTGATGGCAGATGGATACCTTGAGATAAAAGAAGAATTAATCCAGTTTGAGAAAGATGTTAGATCAAATAACTTAAGAAATGAAGCCAATAAAATTAATAACACTGATATAAGTAGTTGGATTAATTTTAATTTTGAGTTAGCTGAAATTGAAAACCTTAATAAACAAAATCTTTATATAATTTTTTCGATGTTTTTAGGTCTATTAATAGGTGTAGTCTATATATTTTTTATCAATGCTATAAATAACAAAAAAAAATAAAAAACAGTTTCTTAATTACATATTAATTCTAATTGAACGACCTAATAAAATAATTTAAGTTTTCTATATTAAGTCAAGTTAAAAGTTTTTTAATATTTTTTGCTGCTTGTCTTATTCTTTGTTCGTTCTCTACTAAACCAACTCTTACAAAACCTTCTCCAAATTCACCAAAAGCGACACCTGGAGAAACTGCAACATCTGCTTTTAGCATTAATTCTTTTGCAAATTCTAAAGATCCTTTATCTTTATATTTATCTGGTAATGGAGCCCAAGCAAACATACTTGCTTTTGGACTTGGGATATTCCATCCAGCCCTAGCCATAGAGTTTATTAAAACGTCTCTTCTTTTTTGATAAGTGCTTCTTATCTCTTGAACACAATCTTGAGGGCCATTCAATGCAGTGGCAGCGGCAACTTGAACAGGGGTGAAAGCTCCATAATCTAAATACGACTTAATTTTAGTAAGTGCGTTTATTAGTCTTATATTGCCAACAGCAAAACCAATTCGCCATCCTGCCATAGCATAAGTCTTTGACATTGATGTAAATTCTACTGCCACTTCCTTCGCTTTTGGTATTTGAAGGATTGAAGGAGGTGGGGAGTTATCATAATATATTTCTGCATATGCAAGATCAGACAATATATAGACATTGTATTTAAGAGCAATCTTTACCACTTCTTCATAAAATTCTAAAGACACAACTTGTGCAGTTGGATTGGAGGGAAAAGACACAATAACAGCTACTGGTGCAGGTACACTCTCAATAATAGATCTTTCTAGTCGTTCTAAATATAAATCAGGGTTAAAAATTCCATCATCCATAGCTGGCAAGTGACGTAACGAAGCACCTGCAATTATAAACCCATAAGGATGAATAGGATATGAAGGGTTCGGAGATAATATTATATCACCAGGTGAAGTTATAGCTTGAGCCAGATTAGCTAAACCTTCTTTCGAGCCCAAAGTAACTATTACTTCATTTTCAGGATCTAAATTAACGTCAAATCGCCTTTTATAGTAAGCAGCCTGTGCTTTTCTAAGCCCGTTGATACCCTTACTTGTAGAATATCTTCCTGTGCCGGGTTTCTCTACAGTTTCTTTTAATTTTTGCCTGATATGCTTTGGAGTTGGCATATCTGGATTTCCCATTCCAAAATCAATTATGTCTTTACCTTTTGATCTTAGTTTAGCTTTAAGATTATTTACTTCAGCAAAAACATAAGGTGGTAATCTTTTAATTCTATCAAATTCGTTTCGCATAAATTTTTTTCAATAAGTCCTCAAAATACTATCTAAAAATTAATTACTTTGGCTATAAATTTGGTATAATTAATTATATGTTAAGATGTAATATGTTTGTTTTAAGGTATCAATGCGTTTTTTAACTAAAATTATTTTTTTTCTCTCAGGAATAAGTGTTATTGGGCTAATGCTATGGTTTGGTATGCCTAATATTCAACAAGCTTTTAAACCTGTGGAAGTGATTTCTGTTACAATTACTTTAAATAATAAATGCTCGGTTGATGATGATAGTTTTGCAGTTGCAGTTCCAGGAACAGATATCATTTTCCCATTTAAAAAAGGGATAGCAAGGTATAGATTAAAATCAGATAGAAAAGTACAACTCATATCTAACCCAAAATATAAATCTGTACGCTACGTTGGCATCCACGTTCCTGTAGAAAAGAAAATGATTTTAGAAGCTGATTGTTCAACCTCACCAAGATTAAAAGGAATTTTTGGCTCTATGAAAAATCAATTTAAGAATTAAAGGTGATTTCAATGAAAAATTCAAACAAAAATTTACCAAGTGATCCTCTCACTGGCATATCAATAAATGAATTAGGGAAGAAGTTTAGAGATGGTTTGGTTAGCTGTAAAGAAATTACATCAATATACTATGAAAGAATAAGAATTTTAAATCCACACCTTCACGCATATATATATACAGACGAAAATCAAGGGCTCACTTGGGCAGATGGAATAGACAAACTTTTTTCTTGTGGTGTTGATTTAGGCCCCCTAATGGGTATACCTGTTGCAATTAAAGATATTTGCTCTGTAAATGAAATGCCAACGAGTAATGGTTCACAAATAAACAGTGAAGATATAACGGGACCAGAAGGCAGTCTGGTTAAAAGATTAAAATCCCTTGGTTGTGTAATCTTAGGTAAAACACACACTGTTGAGTTTGCCTTAGGCGCTACAGGGCTAAATAAATACAGAGGTACTCCTAAAAACCCATGGGACGAAAAAATACATAGAATGCCAGGAGGTTCAAGTAGTGGTTCTGCTGTAGCTGTTGCTTCCGGTCTCGCTACATTCGCGATTGGGACAGATACTGGTGGCTCAGTAAGAATTCCTGCTTCGCTCAATGGAATAGTAGGGTTAAAAACAACAAAAAACAGGTGGCCAACCGATGGTATTTTTCCATTATCTCCAACTTTAGACACACCTGGAACAATAGCAAGAAATGTCAAAGACACAAAATTAATTTTTGATACTTATAACGGTTCTACTATGAACCAAAAACCCATAAAACTTGATAATATGATTTTTGGAAAACTGAAAGAACCATTTACATCAAATTTAGATCCAGAAGTTGAAGAAGCTTATGAGATTATTTGTAATAAATTAGAAAAATTGGGTGCAAATATAGAAGAAGTCATAATTCCAGAGGCTAACGAAAAAGCAACTTTGTTTCCTGCAATTGTTGGATCAGAAATTATTAGTGCTTTTGGAATAGATAGGTTTAATAAAAATGTTGAAAAAATGGATCCAGTAACTGGAAACAGGGCCAAGTTAGGTCTTAAAGTATCATCATTTGAATACATTAAGGCAAAAATTAGAGTCTCGGAATTAGAAAATATTATTGGAAAATATTTTACTAAATATGATGCTCTTATCTCACCTACAACTGTAATGCAGGCCCTTGAAGTTGACAAATCAACAATAGGTGGAGAACTCCACGAAAGAAGCCTTCTTGCATCGGCGAACACACAACCTGTAAATATTTTTGGATTATGTGGAATTTCTTTTCCCATTCATAATTTATTGAATAATAAAAATAGCAAAACATTACCGATTGGTTTACAAATAATATGTGGTAAAAACGAAGATGAGAAAGCAGTTGAAATTGCTCTGGCTCTAGAAAATTATCTGGGAGAGCCTCAACTTCCTGACGTCAGCAAGTTTTTATAATATTAGATTTATAAAGACTAACTCAAATATAAAAAAATAACTTTTTTATCTTGAAATTTATAATTTAAAAAATTAATTAATATTCAAGTATTAATAAGGTATCGTCTTAAAAGGTAAATATTTTGTCTGATAAACTTATAAACGCAACTAACTTAAAAAAATCTTTTGATCAATTTATTGCAGTAGATAATATTGATTTGTCAGTCTCAAGAGGTGAGGTGGTTGGCTTTCTTGGTCCAAATGGTGCAGGAAAATCTACAACAATGAAGATGCTAACTGGTTTTTTAGAACCAGATAATGGTGAGATTTTTATTAACAATATTAATCTTAAATCTGACCCATTAAAAGCAAAAGAATACATAGGGTACTTACCTGAAGGTGCTCCATCATATTCAGATATGATAGTTGCAGACTTTTTGTCATTTATTGGAAAAATCAGAGGATTAAATCATAATTCATTAAGCAATCGCTTGGAGGAAATGGCTAGTCAAATTAACTTAAAAGAAATGTGGAATAGACCTATAGAAACACTTTCAAAGGGTTTTAAAAGGAGGGTTGGTATTGCTCAAGCTTTAATACATGACCCTGATATATTAATATTGGATGAACCAACTGATGGCTTAGATCCTAATCAAAAACACGAGATGAGAAATCTTATAAAAAGAATATCTACTAACAAAGCTATTGTTATTTCAACACATATTTTAGAAGAGGTTGAGGCAGTGTGTTCACGTGCTGTTATTATTGCAGATGGAAAGTTGCTTGCTAATGATACTCCTAAAAATTTAGAAAATAAATTTTTAAACAAAAATACTTTATCTATTAAAGTATCCAATAAAATTAATAATGTTGTCTCTAAAGATATAAAATCATTAATAAAATATGATGACGTCAAAATTCAAAAAACAGAGATGTCAGGTCATACAATTTTAGTAAGTGACAACAAGAAAGTTCCAAATCTCAATACAGTTTTAAAACAAATAAATAAACTCAAGCTTGATGTAATTGAGGCAAACTTTCAAAAGGTAAATCTTGAAGAAATCTTCAGAAAAATAACCTCAGATAATAATTCAAAATAATTGGTAAAAACTTATGAATGATTACTTAAACAAAACATATATCATCTTAGACAGAGAATTAAAGGGTTATTTTAGAACTCCGTTAGCATCAATTTTTTTGCTTGTCTTTTTAGCCCTTTCTTCAGGTATGACTTTCTTTTTAGGAAGGTTTTTTGAGAGAGATCAGGCTGATTTAACAGCTTTTTTTTCATGGCATCCTTGGCTATTCCTTGTATTAATGCCAGCTATCGGTATGAGGTTATGGGCTGAAGAGAGAAGATCAGGTACGATTGAGTTATTAATAACTTTACCTGTTACTAATACCCAGTTAGTCGTTGGTAAATTTTTAGCAAGCTGGATTTTTACTCTGATTGCCCTTTTTCTAACAATGCCTATTTGGATTACAGTTAATTATTTGGGTGAACCAGATAATAATGTTATTTTAATATCCTATGTTGGTAGCTGGTTAATGGCTGGGGCTTTTTTAGCTCTTACTTCTTGCCTGTCGGCACTAACCAAAAATCAAGTCATAGCATTTATAATATCATCCATTAGTGGTTTTGTGCTTATAATGGCTGGCTTTAATTTAGTTTTATCAGCTGTAAGGTCATGGTCACCAAATTGGATTACAGAAACAATTAGCTCAATGTCATTTCTGTCACATTTTAGTAGGATACAAATGGGTGTTTTTGATTTGAGTACTCTAGTCTTCTTTATTTCAATGATAATTTTATGTCTTTGGATAAACGTACAACTCGTCCAAGTTAAAAAAGCAGATTGAGGTTAAAATGGACTTTTTAAATAAGATAAGACCTAAAAATTTTGTTAAATTATCAATATTATTTTCTGTAATTATATTTCTTTGTGTAAATATAATTACGAACAATGTCTTTAATTCATCAAGGATAGACTTCACAGAAAAAAAACTTTACTCCTTATCTAATAGCACCACTGATCTCCTTAAAAATTTGAGTGAACCAATACATGTGAGGCTTTTTGTATCAGGAAATTTGGTTAAAGAAGTACCTCAGCTTTCCACATATGCAAACAGAGTTGAGACTATACTAAAAGCTTACAGCGATATATCTAATGGAAAAATAACATTAGAAGTGATTGATCCAAAACCTTTCTCAGATGAAGAAGATAGAGCTGTTGGAATGGGTATAAACTCATTTTCTGCAACAGAAATGTCAGATGCATTATATTTTGGACTAGCAGCTACAAATTCAACTACAGGGCAAAAAAATATACCTATTTTTTCTCCAGAAAGAGAAACTTTCCTTGAATATGATCTTTCAAGTTTAATCTCAGAATTAAGCCAGATTCGAAAACCAGTAATAAGTATTCTTGATAACCTTGGACTAATGGCAGACAGTAGAATTGGAAAACCAGAACAACAAATTTTAAAACAAATGAATGAAATGTTTAAAGTTGAAATGGTTAGTGAAAGCGACAATAAGCTTAATGAAAACACAAAAGTTCTTATGATTATTCATCCAAAGTTTTTATCGGATGAGACTTTATATATGATAGATCAGTGGGTTCTTAAGGGAGGATCAACCTTAATATTTTTAGACCCTTATGCTGAAACAGAGATTAGCAGACAACCGGGCATGCCACCAATGAACCCAAGATCAAATCTAAAAAAATTATTAGATACATGGGGAATTAAATTTGATAATAAAAAAACTGTTTTAGACTCAGAATTTGGTTTCAGGATCACTAGGAACATTGATGGTCGTGATATACAAGTTACCAACTACCCTTGGTTAAATATTAGGGGAGATGGCTTGAATAAAAACGAAGGTTCATTATCAAATTTAAGCACAATTGTTATGACTACCGCTGGCTCACTAGAAAAAGCCAACCAAGACACAGTTTTTGAACCAATTATTACCACTAGTAGAAAATCTGGTTTAGGTGATGCACAAAAAGCAGGAGATCCTAAAAATGACCCAAGAGATTTTTTATCAAGCATAAAGTCTGATAACGATAATTTAATTTTAGCAGGATGGATAAAAACAAATCTCAAATCATCATTTAGTAAAAAAGATGGACAACTTTTAAAATCCCAAAATAAATCAAACATCCTTTTAGTTTCTGACGCTGATATGTTGATGGATCGAAATTGGTTAACGCAACGAGGCGCTTTTGCTAACAATGGAGACTTTGTTTTAAATGTAGTTGAACAAATGGTTGGTGGTAATGCCTTATCTGATCTTAGAGGTAAGAGCACATCATGGCGTCCATTTGATAAAATAATTGAATTAGAAAAAATTGCTGAAGAAAAATTTCTTTTAGAAGAACAAAGACTAGCTAAACAATTAAAAGAAATGGAAAATAAAATTAGAGATTTAACGCAAAATAATGACAACAAATCAGATGTCTTATCTCCTGAAACTATTGAGGCGATTGATGGTTTTAAAACTGAAATGATGTCAACAAGATCACAGTTAAGGATTGTAAAATTTGACCTTAGAAGAGATGTTGAAAATTTAAAACGATGGGTAATTGCTTTAAACGTAGCAATAATTCCCATAATTTTTGCTGGTCTAGCATTAATTATATCTCTAAGAAGAAAAAAATTATTCTACTAAAATAAATTTTGGATAAAAAATGACTAAAAAAATATTTTTAAACATTTCTATAATAACTGCAGCACTTGTTGTTCTAGCAATTATTTCAATAAACCTTAATACAAGTAATTATGGTTTTGAAAATAGAGGTAAGTTATTCTTAGATAACTTCACAAAAAACATTAATGAAATTAAAACAATATCAATTAGGTCTTTTGAAAATAATATTAATTTAGTTAAACAAAAAAATAGTTATATATCTGAGTCAAGCTACCCACTTAAAAAAGGATTGTGGGAAAATTTGATTACAAGTTTATCTTTGTTAAGAATTGAAGAGTTGAAAACAAGTGATCCATCTAGGCACTCACAACTAAATCTGCTTCTTCCTGAACAAAATAAAAGTAAAGATGAGGACGAAGGTTATGGAACAAAAATCACATTAAAAAAGGAAGACGGAACTATTTATTCTTCAATACTTTTTGGAATGGTAGATAGAAGTGTTGGTGGAATAAGTGGAGGTCAGTTTGCTAGATTTCCAAATGAAGATCAGACATACCTTCTTAAAGGTGCGATTAGGATGCCTACAACAAAATCTGATTGGTTTGAAAGTTTGCTCTTATCTATTAAAAAAGACGATGTTCAGAAGATTAACTTAAGTAATAAAAATGGGATAATTGAAATTCAATCCAAAGACGATAAATTGAATCTGACGATGCCGAAATCTGTAAATTTTAAAATTGACGATACACAACTAAGTGATGCAAGAGACGTAATTAATAGCTTTTATTTTTATGATGTTAAAAAATCCACACAAAAATATTCAAAAAATTTGCCTACGTTGTCGTATGAAGTTAAAGACGGATTAATCTTGACAATTTCCTCTATTAACCCTGGCGATGGTGGAGAAAGTTGGGTAATTATTAATGCAAGGTCCGATGACAAGAAATCAGAAAAAATAGCTCAAGAAATTACTAAAAAAACCAAAGGCTATGAGTTTTTAGCCAACATAATTACCAGCGATATTTTAAGATGGAACCTTAAAGATCTTGCGGCAAAAGATAAAAAATCTTAATAAGACCTCGGCATACCTAAAACATGCTCAGCTAAATAAGATAAAATTAAATTGGTTGATATTGGAGCCACCTGATACAATCTAGCCTCTCTAAACTTTCTCTCTACGTCATATTCCTCTGCAAACCCAAATCCCCCATGAGTTTGAACGCATGCTTCCGCTGCCGCCCATGACGCATCCGCTGCAAGCAATTTGGCTGTATTAGCCTCTTCTCCTATAGGCTTCCCGGCTTCATAAAGCCTTGCTGCGTGGTATACCATTAATTCAGCTGCTTTCATTTGCGCATATGCCCTTGCTATTGGGAATTGAATACCTTGATTCTGACCAATTGCTCTTCCGAAAATATTTCTATCGTTAGCATAATTTGTGGATTTTTTAGTAAACCATTTAGCATCCCCAATACACTCTGCAGCTATGAGGATTCTCTCTGCATTCATACCAGATAAAATATATCTAAAACCTTTATTTTCTTCGCCAACAAGACTCGTGGCTGGTATTCTTAAATTATCAAAAAATACTTCAGTTGTAGAATGGTTCATCATTGTTCGTATTGGTCTAATTGTAAGCCCATTACCTTTTGCTTTTCTCATATCTAAGAGAAAAACAGAAAGACCTTCCGTTTTCTTTTTAACTTCATTTAAGGGTGTTGTCCTTGCTAAGAGTAACATTAAGTCTGAATGTTCTGCTCTGCTTGTCCAAATTTTTTGACCGTTAATTACATAGTCATCACCATCACGAACTGCTACTGTACGCAAACTTGTTGTATCTGTGCCACTTGTTGGTTCTGTTACACCAAACGCTTGTAATCTTAGAGATCCATCAGCTATTTTTGGTAAATATTCTTGTTTTTGTTCAGGAGAACCATGTCTAAGAACGGTTCCCATAGTATACATTTGCGCATGACATGCTGCGGCATTGCATCCTTGATGATGAATTTCTTCTAAAATAACCGAAGCAGCTACCATTCCTAAACCAACACCTCCATATTCTTCTGGTATCAGGGCTCCTAAAAAACCAGCATCAGTTAGTGCTTTGACAAATTCTGTTGGATAAGCTTGTTCTCTATCGAGTTTTCGCCAATATTCTCCTTGAAAATCTCCACATAGTTTAGCTACAGAGTCTCTGACCTCTGTTATCATTTCATCAGAAACAGAATTTTCTACTTGAATGGTGCTGTCTGGCATATTGATCCTCATAAGCAAATGGATTTGAATTATATATATATAAATTTATTTATATATTACTAGCTTATTTCTAGTAATTAATATTAATTTAAATAACAAAAAAATGATAATCAATAAATACTTTGGAGATTAAAATGAAGTTAGAATTCCACCACATTAACTTTGTATCTAAAGATGTAGACAAAATGAATGATTTTTATAAAAACATTTTATGTATGGATAGCATTCCTATTGAAAACTTTCCTAGAACAGAAGAAACAGCTGATAGTGGATATAGTGGAAAAATAAATTTTGTTACTGAAGGTAAAATAGAGATGCATTTAGCTGAGAGAGACTTAAATGTTGCTTTTAAAAACAATCAAACAATTAATCCTGTTGATCAAGGACATATAGCATTTAGAACTAATGATATTAAGTCATTTCTAAAAAAATTAAGGGATAATAATATACCATTTTCAGACTACGGAACTACTTTTGCTAGAGAATGGCACCAAGTTTTCTTTCAAGATCCAGAGGGTAATGTCATTGAAGTCCATCAAAAAATTTCCTAACAACTTAAATGATTAAAGAATGTTTTAAAAATCGAGACTTTAGAGTTCTTTGGGGTGCTGGTGGAATGACTGGCATTGCTAGAGCAATGGAGTTTTTAGCACTAAGTTTATACGCACTGCAAGAGCTCGGACTTCCATATTTAGTTACGATAATTTTTGCAGCAAGAATGTTACCTATGAGCCTCTTAGGAATAATAATAGGTACTATCTCAGAAAGAATATCACCATTATTATTAATTAAAATTATTTATGCTTTATCTAATATTTTCACTGCAACAAGCGTAATATTAGTCATTACAAATAATTTTAATGTTTATTTTGCATTTACTCTTGCATTTATAAATGGAATCACTTGGGTTGTAGATCTTGCTGTTAGAAGACGTGTATTAGCAGAGAATATTAAAAAAAATCTTTTAAGTTCTTCTCTAGCAATGGAAACTCTTTCTAACAACGCAACACGATTAATTGGACCTCTTTGTGCTGGATCTTTATATGCTTTTGTGGGTTTATCAGGAATTTTTTGTCTTCAATTATTGATGTATATTTTTGCGCTCGGATTAATATTTAGATTTAAAGATAATACAAATAATAAAAATTTTTTAAACTCTTCAAACAAAATAGTTTTAAACATCAAAGAGCATTGGGCACATGGACTTTTAAGTGAAATCTTAAAAACTAGTAAAAATGCTTATAGTTTAATTAGTTTAAGGTTCGTATTAATAACCACCCTAATTTTTAATGTTTTTGGGTTTCCATTAGTTTCGTTAATACCTGTATTAGGTAGAGAAAAGCTAATGTTATCTGAATTTAATATTGGCATTCTGGCATCTTCAGAGGGTTTAGGAGCACTTATAGGTGCCTTAATCATTGGAAATATTTCACCTCAAAAATATCTTTCTATAATTTTTATTACTGGTGTGGGAGGTTTCTTTTTTGGTATGTATTTGTTTTCTTATTCACCTAACTTATTAATGGCTTTTATAAGTTTAACTTGTGGAGGGATCTTTCTTTCAGGGTTCAGTACAATGCAAGGCGCATTAGTATACCAGGCCTCAACAACTTCTAGGGGTAATAACTTTGGTATATTAGTAACTTGTATTGGAACAGCTCCACTTGGATTGATTAACTTGTCATGGATAATGACACTAATCCCAGTTGACCAAACCCTTCGAATAAACGTATATCTTGGTTTAATATGTTTAATTGCAACTGGCTTTTATTTTTTAATTAGGAAAAGTTAAATTATTCCGTTAATTAGGTATGGCCTTTAATAGAAATTGGTTCATTATCTTACTAAATTGTGCTGGGTCAGCTGGCATCTTACCTTCCATTAGTCTTGCTTGTTCAAATAAAAGTGTTCCAGCATCACTTACTAAATCATTACTTTCTTTTTTACTTAGAAGTGATTTCATATTTTTGATTAAAGAATGATCTCCATTAATTTCTAATATTCTCGGGGCTCCTTTATAGTTGGAGTCTCTTTGGGCCATTAATTGCTCCATGGCTATATCCATGTCACCTTCGTCAGCTACTAGACATACTGGACTATCTGTCAATTTAGAGGATAACCTTATGTCTTTAATTTGATCTCCCAAAACAATTTTTAATTGAGCGATTAAATCCACATATTCTTTGTCTTGTTTATCTTTATCGTCATTTGACTTATTTTTTTTATCTTTATTTTTTGAGTCTAATTCGTCTAAATTTATTTTGCCTTGAGTGATTGATGTAAATTTCTTTTCTTTAAAAGATCCAATCATTGGTAACCAAAATTGATCTATTGCATCTGTCATTATTAGCACTGGTATGTTTTTTGATTTAAAACCTTCTAAATGTGGACTAGCTAATGCTTGAGCGCTTGTTTCAGCTGAAATGTAATAAATTTCTCTTTGAGTACCAGGCATTTTTTCTAAATATTGTGATAGAGATATTGGGTCTTCACTTTCATTAGTCGAAAACCTACATAAATCTAACAATGTTTCTTTTCTTTCTGCATCCTCATATAAACCTTCTTTAAGAACGGCTCCATATTCTTTCCAGAAGTTCTTATAACCATCCAAATCTTTTTCACTAACTTTTTTAAGCTCTCTTAAAATTTTACCAACTAAAGATTTGCTAATTTTTGCAACGGCAGGATTATTTTGAAGCATTTCTCTACTAACATTCAAATCTATGTCTTGTGTATCAACAAGTCCTTTTATAAATCTTAGATAACTAGGTATCAATGCATCGCATTTATCAGTTATGAAAACTCTGTTAATATATAATTTTAAAGATGATTTTCTATCAGGATTAAATAAATCAAAAGGTCTAGTAGATGGTATACAAATAAGATTAGTATAACTTATTGTTCCTTCTGTATTATTATGCATTGTTAAGAGTGGCTTTCCAAAGCCTGCACCTATATGAGAGAAAAATTCTTGATATTGTTCATCTTTAATTTCTTTAGCAGGACGAGTCCAAAGTGCAGATGCTTCATTTAATGTTTTAATTTCAGAGTCTTTTTTATCTTTTTGACTTAATTTTACAGGATAAGAAATATGATCCGAATACTTCCTTACAATAAATTGAAGTCTGGTTTCTTCCAGAAACTCTTTTGCATCTTTTTTAAGTTTTAATAAAATAGATGTTCCAAAATTATCTTTGTCAGCTTTAACTAAATTAAAACCAGTTTTACCATCTGAAGACCACTTCCAAGCTTGGCTGTCACCTGCTTTCTTAGATATTACTTCTACGTCGTCAGCTACCATAAATGAAGCATAAAAACCTACACCAAATTGACCAATCATTGACATATCAGTTTTTTTATCTTTATTACTTTTTGAAATTTGTTCTAAAAAAGCTTTTGTTCCTGACCTTGCTATTGTTCCTAATGATGACTTGAGGTCTTCCTCATTCATTCCAATACCATTATCAGAAATAGTTAGAGTTTTTTCTTTATTATCCACTTCAATTATTACTTCTGGAGTTTCTGATGAATCAGCAATTTTTTTATCTGTTAAACCAAGATATTTTCTTTTATCTAGAGCATCTGAAGCGTTTGAAATTAATTCACGCAAAAATATTTCTCTTTCTGAGTACAATGAATTGATGACTATATCTAAAATTTTCCCAGTATCAGCTTCAAATTTGTTGTTCATATTAGTCATAGAAATTACCTTAATTTTTGTTGATTTATATTGTAAATTGGTAATTGAAACTAGTTTTTCAAGAGTAAAATTTATATTTTTAACTTTATTAAAAATCTATGAATTTACTTATATAAATAATCGTAAATAAGTTTAAAAAACTATTCTGAATTTGGGTTATTATTGAGAATAATTAGACTTTTCTTGATCAAGAATAAGTTTTATCTCTCTTAAAAAAGCAGTTCCCGCAGGATTGGGATATTCTTCATTTTCTAATTCCTGAGCAGTTTTCTCAGCAATAACATCATCTAATATGCTTAGTGTTTTTCCAGTTTGAAGAGCTTGCACATATATTTTAGCTGCTCTTTCAAAATAAAATAGTCTATTGAAAGTTTCAGCAACATTTTGCCCAAATATTAATATTCCATGATTGCCCATTATAAAAGTATGTTTTTTGGGATCGGAGAGTAAATCTGCACACCTTTTACCTTCCTCTTCAAAGGCCAAGCCCCCATAATTTTTATCTACTACCTGCCTGTTGAAAAACATAGATGCAACTTGATTAATTGGAGGTAAAGTACATTCATCAATAGAAGCTAAAGTTGTTGCATAAACTGAGTGAACATGCATTATGCATTTTGCGTGTGGACATAATTTATGAATAGCTCCATGTAATCCCCATGCTGTTGCATCTGGTGGATTTTCTGCTGAAAGAACTGACTTATCGTCAACATTTAATAATAATAAATCAGAAGCCTTTATCCTCGAGAAATGCCACATATTTGGATTCATTAAAAATTGAGTGCCCTCTGGATTTACTGCAAGACTGAAGTGATTAGCTACTGCTTCATGCAAATTAATTCTTTCTGCCCATCTAAATGCAGCGGCCAAGTCTTTTCGTTCTTCAAAATAATTATCATTTGATATATGATTTTCTGTTAGTTTTATTTCATCCATCTTATTACACCATAAAAATTTAATTCTCTCATATTGTATTTAAAAAAGTCAAATAGTATAAACAAAACAAAGTGAAGGAATACATATGGGATATATTTATCTTTTAATCGCAATTATTGGTGAGGTAATTGGCACTACTCATCTTAAGAGTACAAATAATTTCACGGAGTTACTACCTACTACCTACGTTGTATTAGGTTTTGGGACAGCTTTTTATTTTATGATGCTTGCTATGAAAACAATTCCAATTGCTATAGCATATTCAATTTGGGCAGCTATTGGAATTTCTGCAATAACAATTTTAGGCGCATTAAAATATAAAGAGATACCAGATTTATTGGCTATTTTAGGTCTAGGCCTTATTATTCTTGGAGTAATATTATTGGTTTTTTATAGTAAAATGGGTGCAAATTAAAAATGTATCGCTTTGGAGTAGGTTGCTAAAGCCGCTTCTTTGACTGCCTCATTTACCGTAGGATGTCCATGACAAATTCTAGCCACATCCTCAGACGACGCACCAAATCCCATTGCAATAGATAACTCGTGTATTACAGTCCCTGCCTCGTGGCCAATCATGTGAGCCCCTAGAATCTTATCTGTAGATTTATCTGATAGGATCTTTACCATGCCATCCGTATGTCTAATAGCTTTAGCTCTACTATTAGCCATTAGAGGAAATGTTCCTTTATTATAAGAAATACCTTCTGCTTTCAATTCTTCTTCTGTCTTGCCAATAACAGCAACTTCAGGTGAAGTATATATGATACCTGGCACAAGATTGTAATCAACGTGGCCAGCTTCCCCATTCATTATTTCTACAGCCGCGACACCATCTTCTTCCGCTTTGTGAGCTAACATTGGTCCCTTAATTACATCACCAATTGCATAAATGTTTGATACTGAAGTTTGAAAATTTTCATTTGTTTCTATAAATCCATGCTTGTCTATTTTCAAATTTAATTTTTCTATACCCAATCCATTAGTATTTGGTTTTCTTCCAACGGATACCAGTGCTACATCTGCATCTAATTCATTATGTGTATTGTTATTAATATCTTTAACGGAGAGCAATACTTTGTCATTTATGATTTTTGCTTTTTCAACCGAATGAGCTAATTTAAATTTAACACCTTGTTTTTGAAGTATTTTCATAAAATTATTAGCTATTTCGTTATCTATTCCTGGTAAAATTCTAGGAAGATATTCTACCACCTCAACTTCCGCTCCTAATCTTCTCCAGACAGTGCCCATTTCAAGTCCAATTATTCCAGCACCAATGACTATCATCTTTTCTGGAACCTTGCCTAATTCTAGAGCACCTGTTGATGTTACTATTTTTTTCTCATCTACATTTATATTTGGAAGATTTGTAGATTCAGATCCTGTAGCAATAATTATTTTATCTGCATTAATTACATCAGTTTTTTCACTATTCATAATTTCAATTTCGTTAGGAGATAAAATTTTTGCAGCTCCAATGTATTTGGTAACTTTATTTTTTTTAAATAGGAAATCTATTCCTTTTGTTAACTCGTCTACAATACCCAATTTCTTTTTGAGTAATTTTGGTAAGTCAAGACTTACTTCCTTGTATTTGATACCCCATTCATCATTACCATTGGATTTGACTGAATTTTCATATTGTTCTGAAGCATGTAATAATGCTTTAGATGGTATACATCCAACATTCAAACAAGTTCCACCTAGAGTTTTTCGTTTTTCAATACAGGCTACTCTCATACCTTTTTGAGCAGCGACAATAGCAGCAACATAACCTCCAGGGCCTGCGCCAATTACAACAAGATCAAATTTTTTATCAGACATTAAACACCTTCAACTTAAAAACTATGCGCCTACTACAAGACGTCTAGGATCTTCTATTATTTCTTTTATCCTAACTAAAAAAGAGACGGCTTCACGACCATCAATTATTCTATGATCATATGAAAGCGCTAGATACATCATTGGTCTTATCTCAATTTTATCATCTATTGCAACTGGTCTTTTTTGGATTTTGTGCATTCCTAAAATACCAGATTGAGGTGGATTTAATATTGGTGAAGACATTAATGATCCATAGACACCACCATTAGAAATAGTAAAAGTTCCGCCTGCCATATCAGACATAGCTAAATTACCTTCTTTTGCTCTTTTACCAAATTCAGCGATTGTTGCTTCAGTTTCACCAAAAGACATTTTGTCTGCATTTTTTAAAACAGGGACGACCAAACCTTGAGATGTACCAACAGCAACACCTATATTATAATAATTCTTATAGATTATATCATTACCATCTATTTCCGCATTTACAGCCGGAAACTCACTCAAAGCATCTATCGATGCTTTAACAAAAAAACTCATATAACCTAGTCTAACACCGTTCTTCTTTTCAAAACTCTCTTGATAACTTTTACGCATTTCCATTAGCGCTGACATGTCAACTTCATTGTATGTTGTTAACATAGCTGCGGTATTTTGAGCTTCCTTTAATCTCCTTGCAATAGCTTGACGAAGACGAGACATTGGAATTCTCTCTTCAAGGTTAACATTATCTTTATTGAGAATGTTTTCTACTACTCGGTCATTAGATTTAGGTTCAAGGTTATTTGTAGTTCGTTTTTCTTTTTCTATATCTTTAGCTTTTACTTCCTCAGAGATTTTTTCTTTTTTATCTTGTTTTTCTCCAGCAATTATTGTTCCTAATAAAGCTCCAACTTCTACTGTGTCTCCCTCAGAAACAACAGTATTTTCTATTATTCCAGTAATAGATGCAGGAACTTCTAGGGTAACCTTATCTGTTTCTAATTCTACAATTGGATCATCAACTTCAACATAGTCGCCTTGTTTCTTTATCCACTTGGAAACAGTTGCCTCAACAACAGATTCTCCTAAAACTGGAACTATGACATCCATACCATTTTCCTTTCCTTTAAGAATATTTTTTTGGGGTTTAGAGGTTTTTTCTTCTAATTTATTATTTTTAATTAAATTTAAGTGAAGGAGAACATCCCCTTTTGTTACTCTTCCATCAACACCCGTACCAGCCACAGTATTTATATCTATTTTTTTTTCTTCTATAAGCTTTGCTGCAGATGGCATTGCAAGCTTTTGAATAATTTTATTTTTATTATTCATTAAATCATTTACTCTGCTGCATGTCTGCTAGCTTTCTTTTTGGTCAATTCTAGAGCATCATTTACTAAATCATTTTGCTCTTTGTTATGTCTAGAAAAAGAGCCCGTTGCTGGGGAAGCAGCTTCTGATCTTCCTGCATAAATTGGTCTTGTTAACTTAGCTTTAATATCAATCAGCACTTGCTCTATCCTTCTATCAACAAAAAACCATGCTCCCATATTCTTCGGTTCTTCCTGACACCAGACAACCTCAGCACTTGGAGTTTTCGATAACATTTCTTTTAATGTTTTTGATGGAAAAGGATAAATTTGTTCTAGTCTTAGTATTCGAATATTATTAATTTTTCTTTTTTCTCTTTCTTCTAATAAACTATAAAATACTTTACCTGAACAAATTACTAGTCTTTTAATTTCACTATCCTTGAGTTTAACATTTGGGTCTCTAATAACTCTTCTAAAAGCAGTTTTTTCTGACATATCTGACAAACTAGATACGCACATTTTGTGTCTTAGTAAACTCTTGGGGGTCATAATTATAAGGGGTTTACGAAAATCTCGTTTTAATTGTCTTCGCAACGCATGAAAATAGTTTGCAGGTGTGCTACAGTTCAATACCTGCATATTATCTTCACCACATAGCTGTAGATATCTTTCTAATCTGGCTGACGAATGTTCTGGCCCTTGACCTTCGTAACCATGTGGTAAAAGCATAACCAATCCTGACATTCTTAACCATTTTGCCTCACCACTTGAAATAAATTGGTCAACTATGACTTGAGCACCGTTAGCAAAGTCTCCAAATTGTGCCTCCCACATGACTAAGGCTGTTGGTTCAGTTAAAGAGAAACCGTATTCAAATCCTAGCACGGAGGCCTCTGACAACGGTGAGTCAATTACTTCAAATGTTTCTTGTTTGTCTTTTATATTATTTAATGGAGTGTATCTTTTTTCAGAAATTTGATCTATGAAAACAGAATGTCTTTGAGAAAAAGTTCCTCTACCACTATCCTGTCCAGACAATCTAACTGGATGACCCTCTAAAAGTAATGAACCAAAAGCGAGGTGTTCTGCAGTAGACCAGTCAATTCCCTCTCCACTTTCGATAGCTTTTTTTCGAGCATCTATAACTCTTGATAATTTTTTATTTATTTGAAAATCTTCAGGAACAGTGGTAATTGCCTCGCCAATTTGTTTTAGCATATTTGTTGAAACAGAAGTTTCACCTCTTCTTGCATCACCATGAGCAGACCTTAGATTTGACCATTGTCCTTCTAACCAGTCTGCTTTATTTGGTTTGTAACTTGAGCCAGCTATGAATTCTTTTTCTAAAAACTTATTGTGATTCTCAACTTCGTCCTTAGCTTCCTTTTGGGTTATTATTCCTTGATTAATAAGCTTTTGTGCATAAATTTTACTAATACTATCATGAGAACCTATTGTTTTATACATTACTGGTTGAGTAAATGCCGGTTCATCACCTTCATTGTGACCATAACGTCTATAACTTATAATATCTAACACAACATCACATGCAAATTTTTGCCTGAATTCAGTTGCAATTCTGGAAGCATGAACAACAGCCTCTGGGTCATCTCCATTTATATGCATTATAGGAGCCATAACCATTTTAGCTACATCAGTACAATACGGACTTGAGCGAGAATAATTTGGGCTAGTTGTGAAACCAATTTGATTATTCACCACTATATGGATTGTTCCACCAGTCCTGTAACCTCTAAGACCTGAGAAATCAAAAGTTTCAGCCACTATACCCTGGCCAGCAAAAGCAGCGTCACCATGTAAAACAATTCCTAATACCGAGAGTCTGTCATTCGTATCATTATGTTGGTTTTGTTTTGCTCTAACTCTACCTATTACGACTGGTGCAACAACTTCTAGATGTGAAGGATTAGCTTGTAAAGATAAATGAACTGTTTTTCCGTCAAACTCTCTATCAGCTGAAGCTCCCATGTGGTACTTAACATCTCCAGAACCTCCTGCATCTTCTGGATTTGACTGGTTACCTAAAAATTCAGAAATAATTGCTCGAAAAGGTTTGTTTAAAATATTGTACAACAGATTAAGCCTTCCTCTGTGAGCCATTGCTATGACAACTTCCTTCATACCTAACTGGCTGCCACGTTTCAATATTTGCTCTATTGCAGGTACTACTGACTCTGATCCATCTAGTCCAAATCTTTTAGTTCCTGCGTATTTTTTATGAAGAAATTGTTCAAAAGTTTCTGCTCCAACTAAACGTTCATATATAGCTTTTTTACCTCTTTTGGTAAATTCTGTTGCATTACGAATAGACTCAATTCTTTCTTGTATCCATCCTTTTTGAGCTGGATCTTGAACATGCATGAATTCAATTCCAATTGATCCACAATAGGTTTCTTTGACTATTTCCATAATTTGTCTGAGGGTAGCCGATTCCATACCTAATACATTGTCTATAAATATAGGTCTGTCCCAATCATCGTCAGTAAATCCATAAGTTTTAGGATCTAGTTCAGGATGAACGTTTTGTTCTTGTAAATTAAGGGGGTCTAATTTAGCTAAAAGATGTCCATTTATTCTATATGCTCTAATAAGCATAATAGCTCTAATTGAATCAGTCGTTGCCGCCCTCAAATCAGTTGCAGATAAATTACCTTTTCCTGCTATTCCTCGAGCAACAGCTTTTACACTCTCAACAGTATCTACAGCTCCAACAACTTTGCTATTTTTTTTAGCCCAGCTAGGACCCTCATCTAGTAATTTGTCATCTGCGTTCGTTTTAAACCATAAATCCCATTCTTTTGGGACTGAATTTGAGTTTGCTTTCCATTCTTTATACAAATCATTAATGAAGGTAGCATTGGCACCAGAAAGAAAGCTTTGATCAGAGCTTTGGTCGTTCATGGTTTGATAGTCCTTTTAAAAAGTAATATGACTAAATTACAATAAACAAAAACTTAAAATTAAATCAAGTTATTTCCATTCTTCTATTGCTTTTACAACCGCTTCACCCAAACCAGATGGAGATTCTGACATTATAAAACCGCAGTCACTCATAACTTTAACCTTGGCATCTGCGCCTCCACTTCCACCACTAACTATTGCACCGGCATGACCCATTGTTCTTCCTGGAGGAGCAGTTTTCCCAGCAATGAAACCTGCAATTGGTTTTTTAATTTTATGATTTTTATAAAAATTTGCTGCCTCTTCTTCAGCATTTCCACCAATTTCACCAATCATTAATATTGCTTCAGTCTGGTCATCATAAAGAAACATATCCAAGCAATCTATAAAATTTGTTCCATTAATTGGATCACCACCAATGCCAATACACGTTGATTGACCTAAACCAGCAGCTGTAGTTTGTGCAACAGCTTCGTAAGTTAACGTGCCAGACCTAGACACAATTCCTATTTTACCGGGAGCATGAATATGTCCTGGCATAATTCCAATTTTACATTGATTAGGGGTGATTACACCTGGGCAGTTAGGACCTATTAGTCTGGAGTTAGACTGTTTTAAAAACTGTTTAACTTTGATCATGTCTTGGACCGGTATACCTTCTGTGATACAAATTATTAGGGGTACTTTTGATGCTATCGCCTCTAATATTGAATCAGCCGCAAAAGGAGGAGGGACATATATGACTGTTGCATCCGGATTTACTTCGTCAACACACTCTTGGACAGTATTAAACACAGGGAGGTTTAAATGTTTAGTACCACCCTTACCCGGCGTAACCCCTCCAACCATTTTAGTACCGTATGCAATCGCTTGTTCTGAATGAAAAGTTCCTTGACCTCCTGTAAACCCCTGGCAAATAACTTTTGTATCTTTGTTAATCAATACGGACATCTAGCTAATCTCCTTTAACAGCACTAACAATTTTCATTGCCGCTTCATCTAAGTCATCAGCAGGTATGATTTTCAATCCAGAATCTCTAAGAATCTGTTTACCTTCTTCTACATTTGTACCAGCCAATCTTACAACCAAAGGTTTGGATAATGACAGTGTTTTAGCAGCAGCAACCACACCACTAGCAATTATGTCACAACGCATTATACCTCCAAAAATATTTACCAAAATACCTTCTACAGCCTCATCCGATAAAATAATTTTAAAAGCTTCAGTAACTTTTTCTTTAGTAGCACTTCCTCCAACGTCTAAGAAGTTTGCTGGAGACGCTCCTTTTAGTTTAATGATATCCATTGTAGCCATGGCAAGACCGGCACCATTTACTAAACAGCCTATTGTTCCATCAAGTTTTATATAGGCTAAATCAAATTTGCTTGCTAAAATTTCAGCAGGATCTTCTTCTGTTTCGTCTCTTAAAGATAAAATATCAGGGTGTTTAAATAAAGCATTATTATCAAAAGACATTTTTGCATCTAAAGCAATTAGATTATTTTCAGAAGTTAATACAAGTGGATTTATTTCTAAAAGACTCGCATCTTTCTCAGTAAAAAGTTTGTATAACTGATTAAAAAATATACCTGCTTGTTTAAAACTAGTTCCTTCTAATTTAAGTTCATTGGCTATTAATCTTGAATGAAAAGGTTGAAAGCCGATTGTAGGATCTATGTTGAATGATAAAATTTTCTCAGGAGTTTCTTTTGCTACTTGTTCAATGTCCATACCACCTTCAGTAGATGCTATTATTGAAACTCTACTAGTAACTCGATCTATAACCATAGAAAAGTAATATTCAGCACTTATATCACATCCATCCTCAATATAGAGTCTTTGAACTAGTTTTCCTTCAGAACCTGTTTGATGAGTAATTAATTTTTTTCCCAGAATTGCCTCAGCTGAGTTTTTAACTTCATCTAAATCTTTTACAACCTTTACGCCACCAGCTTTACCTCTTCCACCAGCGTGTATTTGAGCTTTAACTACAAAGACTGGCCCAGGTAAGTTTTTAGCTGATTTCATAGCTTCATCAGTTGTAAATGCTACGTATCCAGTAGGCGTAGGTATATTATATTGTCTTAATAACTCTTTTGCCTGGTGTTCATGAATATCCAAAACTTAAACCTTTCTGTTCTTAGCTTATGATGCTTCAAACTTTGAAGCAACTTCATTTAATTGCTTCACAGCTGAAACAGAATGATTGAACATATCTTTTTCTTCAGAAGTGAAACTTATTTCAACAATCCTTTCCACACCATTTTTACCAATGATGACCGGCACTCCTACATACAATCCATTTAAATTGTAGTGTCCATCAACATAAGCTGCACATGGCAATAATTTTTTCTTATCTTTTAAATAGGAGTCAGCCATCTCAATGGCTGATGATGCAGGAGCGTAGAAAGCAGAGCCTGTTTTTAGTAATCCAACTATTTCGGCTCCTCCGTCTCGGGTTCTCTGTACAATTTGATCTATTTTTTCCTGGGTGCTCCATCCCATTTTCACTAAATCTGGCACAGGAATTCCTGCAACTGCAGAATATCTTGCTAAGGGAACCATTGTGTCTCCATGCCCCCCTAGCACAAAGGCCGTTACGTCACTTACTGAGACGTCAAATTCTTCTGCTAAAAAATGTCTAAATCTGGCAGAGTCTAATACACCTGCCATACCAACTACCATATTAGTCGGCAGCCCAGATGCCCTTTGTAAAACTCCAACCATAGCATCAAGTGGATTAGTTATACAAATTACAAATGATTTAGGACAATTGTCCTTTATTCCTTTACCAACTTGTTTCATAACTTTAGTGTTGATCTCAACTAAATCATCTCTGCTCATACCCGGCTTCCTTGCAACACCAGCAGTTACAATTACTACATCACTATCCTTGAGATCTTTATAATCATTTGAACCAATCATTTTACTGTCAAAACTCTCAACTGGTCCTGATTGGGCAAGATCTAAAGATTTTCCCTGAGGAATACCCTCTGCGATATCAAATAGTGTTATATCCCCAAGCTCTTTAATTGCAGCTAAGTGTGCAAGAGTTCCTCCAATGTTTCCTGATCCAACCAAGGCTATTTTATTTCGCATATCGCTTTCCATTAATTTTTTATTGAGTTAATTTATTAATCTAAATTTAAATTGTTATTATAATCTAATCTTTTAGACTTTTTTTTAAAGTGCATCAAGGTCTCAATACATGTTATTAACTTTTAAAGTTGTGACATTTCAGTTATTCTTGAAATAGTTCTTTGAAATTCAAACTTCCAATATTCGCCCGTGTATATATCAGAAAAATCAGCTTTTGCATTGGCAATAAGGAAACAATTTTTATCATAAAGAGCATCTATTAACCATATGAATCTTCTAGTTTCATTTCGAAGATTATCATTCAATTTTGGTATCTTATCTATAATAATACCTTTATATCTTAGTGCTATTTCAATATAATCGGCAGCAGCCAATGGTTTATTACATAAATCATCAAAACTGATTCTTGCAACACCTGCAGCAACTTCTGGAATATTTATTTTTCTTCCAGACACCTCAACATTTTCAGATATTATCTCAAAACCTGTAGATAAGGTTTTAAATATCTCGTTAATTTTTTCTTTATTTATTTTATTAACTGGACTTAACCAATATTTTTGCCCACTAAGAGATCTCTTTCTCCAATCCTCACCTTCTGGAATTTTAACAATATCAGTTTTTAGTTTTAAATTTTCTATAAATGGTAAAATTCTATCTCTATGCAATCCATCTTTGTATAGACCATCCGGTGGTTGGTTTGATGTCGTAACTAATATTGTACCCTGTGCAAACATAACTTCAAATAAACGAGATAAAATCATTGCATCTGCAATATCTTTTACCTCCATTTCATCAAAACAAAGTAATTTTGCATTTTTGGCCAAATCTTGTCCTACTAATAGAACTGTGTCTTTGTTTTTTTCTGTTTTTCTTTTTTCAAGAATTCTTTGATGAACTTCCTTCATAAAATCATGAAAGTGTAAGCGTCTTTTTTCTTTTATTTGAACTTGGTGAAAAAATAAATCCATCATCATTGATTTACCTCTACCAACACCACCATAGAGATAAAGACCTTTAATCTCTTTGGTATTATATTTTGTAAAAATTTTAGAGATAAAATTTTCAGTTTGAAATTTGGCGAATTTTATTAGTAAATTATCAAAAAACTTCGCTACAAATGCTTGACCAGCGTCGAATATTATTGATTTGTTTGAAGCAATTAGACTTTGTAACTTTTCTTCATTTATTTTCAAAATATTAGCCGTACAAAAAGACTTGAAACTTACCTTCTTTCAAGTTGAAGTTTCTTAATTTCGCCTATCGCTTTAGCTGGGTTTAAACCCTTAGGACAAGTCTTAGTACAATTCATAATAGTATGACAACGATAAAGTTTAAAAGAATCTTCGAGCTCTTCAAGTCTTTGTTCAGTGTTTTCATCTCTACTATCAGCTATCCATCTGTATGCCTGTAATAAAACAGCAGGACCTAAATATTTGTCGCCGTTCCACCAATAAGAAGGGCAAGAGGTTGAACATGAAAAACAAAGAACGCATTCCCACAATCCATCAATTTTTTCACGTTCTTTTGGTGATTGTTTTCTAGATTTCCCCTTTTCTGGGTCAGATTTACTTTGCAACCATGGTTTGACTGATGTTAATTGTTCATATGCTTTAGACAAGTCGGGTACTAAATCCTTAATAACTTCCATATGAGGTAACGGATATATATTTATGTCCCCTTTAACATCATCAATTGACTTCAAACAAGCGAGTGTGTTTGTGCCATCTATATTCATAGAACAAGAACCACAAATTCCTTCTCTACAAGATCTTCTAAAAGTTAAACTTGAATCTATTTCCTGTTTAATTTTTATTAAGGCATCTAAAACCATAGGGCCACACTGATCTAAATCAATGGTATAGCTGTCTATTCTTGGATTTTCATCATCGTCTGGTGACCATCTATATACATTAATTTTTTTTGTATTTTCAGCTCCGCTATTTATCGGGTAGTCAATACCTTTAACAATTTTGGAATGCTTCGGTAGGGCAAATTCAGCCACAAAATTCTCCTATTAGTTAGTAAACTCTTGCGGCTGGAGGTATTGATGCCACTTCGTTTGTTAATGTGTTTAGGTGGACGTCTCTGTAATCTAGCTTAGTTTTGTTCTTCTCATTGAGCCACATAATTGTATGTTTCATCCAATTCTTATCATCTCTTTTAGGATAGTCTTCATGAGAATGTGCGCCACGCGATTCTTTTCTTTGGTCTGCTGACTTCATGGTTACAATGGCTTGTTGCATTAAGTTTTCTAACTCAAGAGCTTCAACTAAGTCCGTATTAAAAATCATTGATCTATCTTTTATACCAATATTATCCATACCTTTTGAGATTGTATCAACTTTTTGTACACCTTCCTTCATTGAAGTATTTGATCTAAAAACTGCAGCATGTTTTTGCATTGCATTTTGCATTGAGTTTCTAACTTCACCTACAGAAACATCTCCGTTTGAATGTCTTACTTTATCAAGTCTCGCTAAAATTTTATCTGTGACTCTTTTGGGTAAGGGCGCATGAGCACTTCCTTTTTCTACTGTTTTTAAAGCTCTTTGTGCCGCAGCACGACCAAAAACAACAATATCTAATAATGAATTGGTTCCCAGTCTATTAGCTCCATGTACTGATACACATGCGGCTTCTCCAATAGCCATTAGTCCTGACACAACTGCATCTTGATCATTACCTTTTCTTGTTACTACTTCACCGTGATAGTTAGTTGGAATTCCTCCCATATTGTAATGAACTGTAGGTAAAACTGGAATAGGTTCCTTAGTTACATCAACACCACAGAAAATTTTAGCGGTTTCACTGATGCCTGGCAACCTCATCTGTAATGTGGCTGGATCAATATGTTCTAAATGCATAAATATATGATCTTTATTTGGACCAACACCTCTACCTTCATTAATTTCAATGGTCATAGATCGTGATACTACATCTCTACTAGCAAGGTCTTTTGCCGTAGGTGCATATCTTTCCATAAATCTTTCACCTTCAGAATTTGTAAGATATCCGCCTTCGCCTCTTGATCCCTCTGTTATAAGAACACCTGCACCATAAACGCCAGTTGGGTGAAACTGAACAAACTCCATATCTTGAAGAGGCAAGCCTGCTCGCAAAACCATTGCATTTCCATCACCTGTACAAGTATGAGCAGAAGTACAAGAAAAATATACTCTACCATAACCACCAGTAGCGAGAACTGTTTGATGTCCTCTAAATCTGTGAATCTTACCATCGTCCATACATAAAGCTAGCACGCCAACACACTTGCCATTATCATCCATAAGAAGATCAAGCGCGATGTACTCTACAAAAAATTCAGCTTGATATTTTAGACACTGTTGGTAGAGAGTGTGTAAAATTGCATGCCCAGTCCTATCTGCAGCCGCACAAGCTCTTCTTGCCATTTTCTTACCATAATCTAATGTATGACCACCAAATGGTCTTTGATAGACTTCTCCATCTTCAGTTCTAGAAAAAGGAACGCCAAAATTTTCTAATTCAGTCACAGAAGGTATAGCTTCTTTACACATATACTCAATAGCATCTTGATCGCCAAGCCAATCAGATCCCTTCACCGTATCATACATATGAAACTGCCAGCTATCATTTTCACCCATGTTATTAAGCGCAGCTCCAATACCACCTTGAGCTGCAACAGTATGACTTCTTGTAGGAAAAACTTTTGTAATACAGGCAGTTTTTAACCCACCAGAAACCATGCCTAAAGTTGCTCTTAATCCAGCACCTCCTGCACCAACAACTACGACATCATGTTCATGATCTACAATTTCATATTCAGACATAAAATAACTTTCTAATTATAAATAAATTTTCAAAACACAAAGGATTGATAAAACACCTAAAAGAACTGATAGTAATTTTATAAGTATTAAAGACATTATTTTCAACCCCTCATTATGCACATAATCTTCGACTACAACCTGGAGTCCCGATGCTGCATGAAAGTATAAGGTCCCAAATAAAAGAACCATTCCTGTTGCGTTAAGAGGACTCTGTAACCAATTGATAGATTGGTCATAGCCATTGATTAAACTAAAAACAAGCGAAGAGACAAACCAAATTATAAGAGGTATCATTGCAATTGCTGAAATCCTCTGTAACTTCCAGTGAACTACACCATGAGATTTAGATTGCATTTTCGTCACTTTCTTTAAACAACTCTGATATAGACTATTAACCATGTCATAGAAGTCAATAATAACGAGGAAATTATTACAGACATGCCAGAAATATATGCATGATTAAGGTCATATCCATAACCTGCATCCCAAAAAAGATGCCGGATACCATTACTAAGATGATAAAACAAAGCAAAGGTGAAACCAAAAATTATCAATTTGCCGAACCAGTTATTAATTATATTTGAATACATTAAATAAGTGCTTTCACCTAAAGTAAGAGTTACAATCCATGATACTAAAATTATACTTCCTATTGATAATACAATACCCGTCCCTCTGTGTAGAATTGACAAGACAGAGGTTATTTGTGGTTTATATATTTGAAGATGTGGTGAAAGCGGTCTTTGTCTACTCATATTTATCTCATATTTTTGTTATTTAAATAAATGAACTAAGTAAATAATTCAAATCTTAAATTAAAAATTTTAAATTTTCTTCGAAAATAATAATTAAAATTGATAAACCAAGTAAAATTATACCTGTAAGTTCAGTCATTTTAATCTTTTCCTTAAAAAAAATCACTGAAATTAAAATTGAGAAAATTAATTCTATTTGCCCAACTGCCCTAACTTCAGCAGCTGTTGTTAACCCAAATGCTACAAACCAGCCAAATGTAGCTCCTGTCCCAGATAAGCCTGCTGGCAAACTAGGTTTCCAATATTTAATAACAGCTAAAAATTGATCTCTTTTATTTATTACAAGATACAATCCTACCAATATAGTTTGAAAAACAATTGCTATAAAAGAAATGAAAATTGATTTATCTAATAGGGGACCCTCTACTGATATAATAGACATTCTAAATGCAACTACAGAGCCAGCTAAAAGTAATCCAGATAAAAGACCTACAAGAGTGCCTACAGATAAAGTTGAGTTAATTAAAAGTTTAATAGTTTTTAAAATGCTATCTGCTTTTTTGGCATAAGATAATAATAATACAGATATAACACCTAGTATTATACCTAACAATATAGATGTAGAGAAAGTAACACTTAGAATTATGATCTCCAAAAAAGCAATAAGAATCACTTCTGTTTTAGAAAATGCAATTCCTGTAGCAAAGTTTTTATGTGCAAAAACTTTCATAAGAACGTAAGTAAATAAAACTTGAAAAATTGATCCCAATAAACATAAAAATAGAGAATATAAAGAAAGGTCAGGAATATTATTTCCTGGAATGCTTATCCAAATTAGCCAAATAAGTGAAGTAAAAGGTAAAGCATAACAAAATCTAATATAGGCAGCTCCATATTCTCCTAATTTGGAGATCATATTTTTTTGAAATGCAGAACGGGCAGTTTGACAGGCTGCGGCAAATATTGCTGCAAAAATCCAGATGAATTCCATAATAATTATTTTGAAATTTTAAACATTAAAGAGAGACTCCTTTAATTTTTTTGCTTGCCAACAATTCAGCTATCTGGACGGTATTTAATGCCGCACCTTTTCTTAAATTATCTCCAACACACCAAAAAACAATACCATTTTTTACTGAAGGATCTTTTCTAATTCTGCTAATATAAACATCGTCTTCACCAGCCACTTCTTCAGGAGTTACGTATCCTTCATCTGCTCGGTGATCTACCACTGTTACACCGTTAGCATCTCTTAATAAGCTTCTGACGCCTTTTTCATCGATGTCTTTTTTGCATTCTATAAAAACCGACTCACTATGACCAATAAATACTGGAACCCTTACACAATGCGCAACCAAATCAATATTAGGATCTAATATTTTTTTTGTCTCAACCCTCATTTTCCACTCTTCTTTCGTAAACCCATCATCCATAAAAATATCAATATGAGGGATTACATTAAATGCTATTTTTTTGGTAAATTGTTCTGGTTTAGCTTGATCATGAACAAAAACACCCTTTGTTTGATTAAAAAGTTCGTCCATAGCTGGTTTCCCAGCTCCTGAAACTGCTTGATATGTTGAGACAACAACTCTTGATATTTCATATTTTTTGTGTATTGGCTTTAAAGCAACAACTAGCTGGATAGTTGAACAATTAGGATTTGCAATTATGTTTTTATTTTTATAACCATTAATCGCTTCAGGATTAACTTCAGGAACAATTAAAGGAACTTTATCATCCATCCTAAAGCAGGAAGAATTGTCAATAACAATACAACCCTTAACTCCTGCCTTTAAACCAAATTTTTTTGCTATATCTGAACCAGCTGAAAAAAGAGCTATATCTGCTTTTTCAAAGTTAAAATCGTCAACTGAACTAACTTTTAGTATCTTGTCGTCACCAAAAGATACCTCCTTACCAACTGATGATCTTGAAGCAAGAGCAAATATATTTTTTACTGGAAATTTTCGTTCAAACAAAGTTTGAAGCATTTCTCTACCAACGGCACCTGTAGCACCAACAACAGCAATATTATAAGACATTTATTTTGTTAATTCCTCTAACTTGTTGATAACTGAGTCCATCATTCCTTTCGTACCAACTTTGACTCTTCCTGAAGCCATTATATCTTGCGTTCTTGGTCCAGCATCTAACGCTCTTGAAACAGCCTCATCAATTAAATCTGCCTCTTCTTTCATTTCAAATGAATAACGAAATAACATTGACAAACTTAAAAGTTCTGCCAACGGATTTGCTAACTCTTTTCCAGCTATATCTGGAGCTGATCCATGAACTGGCTCGTACATAGCATGTCTCTTTCCAGTATTTTGGTCTACAGATCCTAAACTGGCAGAAGGAAGCATTCCGAGTGAACCAGTTAACATAGCTGCGCAGTCAGATAAAATATCTCCAAATAAATTGTCAGTAACAATAACATCAAATTGCTTAGGATCCCTTACTAATTGCATTGCGCAATTATCAGCATACATATGGTTAATTAATATATCTGAGCCTTCTTTTTTATGAAGATTAGTTATCACTTCTCTCCACAAAACACCTGACATCATTACATTAGCTTTTTCTACAGAAGTAACTTTCCTATTTCTGGCTCTTGCCATATCAAAGGCGACTCTGCCAATTCTTTCAATCTCGGGGGTAGTATAAAGATTAGTGTCATAACCTTTTTTTATTTGAGTATCAATTTCTTCTATTCCGCGAGGCTCTGCAAAATAAATACCTCCTGTTAACTCTCTTAAAATTAAAATGTCTAGGCCTGAGATAATATTAGGTTTTAGGGAAGAAGCATCAACAAGTGCAGGAAACACCATAGCAGGCCTAAGATTAGCAAACAAATCCATTTCTTTTCTTAATCTTAGAAGACCATTTTCAGGTCGCTTCTCAAATTCAACTCCATCGTATTTTGGACTTCCTACTGCACCAAATAAAATTGCATCAGCATCAACTGCATCAGATAAAGTTTCGTCTGAAAGAGGCGTGCCATATTTATCAAAAGAAGCACCTCCTACTAAACCTTCTTTTATGTTAAAACTTACATTTTTATTTTTTGCAAACCAATCAACAACTCTTAAAGTTTCTCTAATAACCTCTGGCCCAACTCCATCTCCAGGAAGAACCATTAACGTACGATTAGATGGCATTTTATAAACTCACTTTTAATTATAACCAGGGTCTTTCATTAGACATTTTGGTTTCAAATTCTTTGATATCACTAGATTGTTGCATTGTTATGCCAATATCATCTAATCCTTCAAGTAAGCATTTTTTTCTAAAAGGGTCGATTTCAAATTTAATAACTGCTCCATTAGGCCTTCTAATTTCCTGAGATGGAAGGTCAATTTCTAGTTCAGGATTTTCCATATCATTTGTATCTGCCAATAAAGCATCTCTTTCGTCAGATGTAACTTTAATAGGTAAAAGACCATTTTTAAAAGAATTATTATAAAAAATATCTGCAAAAGATGTTGAAATAATACATTTTATTCCAAAATCAGATAAAGCCCAAGGCGCATGTTCTCTACTTGAACCACATCCAAAATTATCACCTGCAACTAGAATATTACATTTTCTATATGGCTCTCTATTTAAAACAAACTCTTCTTTTTCAGAACCGTCATCATTAAATCTCATCTCATCAAAAAGATGTTTACCTAAACCTGTTCTTTTAATTGTTTTTAAAAATTGTTTAGGAATTATTTTGTCTGTATCTACATTTATAAAATTAAATGGAGCAGCTATACCTCTAATATTTTTAAATTTTTCCATAGTTAAACCTCTAAAACTACGTGATTAAAGTATAATCAGTTAATTTACCTGTAATTGCAGAGGCAGCAGCTATTTCAGGACTAACCAGATGTGTTCTTCCACCTTTCCCTTGTCTACCTTCAAAATTTCGATTGGATGTACTTGCGCATCTTTCACCAGGTTGAAGTTTGTCATCATTCATTGCTAAACACATTGAGCAACCAGGCTCTCTCCACTCAAAACCAGCTTCGGTAAATAATAAATTTAGACCCTCTTCTTCAGCCTGACTTTTCACCAATCCAGAACCTGGAACTACCATGGCCCTAATACCCTTTTTAACTTTTTTTCCATCTATTACTTTTGCAGCTGACCTTAAATCTTCTATTCTGGAATTTGTACATGAACCTATGAATACAGTATTTATTTCAACTTCAGATATCTTTTGACCACCTACTAATCCCATATAATCTAGTGATCTTTGTACCTTAGCTCTAGCGTCCTCATCTTTAATTTTTGAAGGATCAGGTATATAACCATCAATTGAAACAACATCTTCTGGACTAGTACCCCATGTTACAGTTGGTTTAATTTTATTTGCGTTAATGGCAATTTTTTTGTCATAAAATGCGTTTTCATCTGAAGGCAATGATTTCCACCATTCTAAAGCTAAATCCCAGTCTTTACCTTTTGGAGACATAGGTTTATCTCTTAAATAATCAAATGTTACTTTGTCAGGAGCTATCATTCCTGCTCTTGCACCAGCTTCTATTGACATATTACAAACAGTCATCCTACCTTCCATAGAAAGTTGCTCTATAGCTTTACCTGAATATTCGATAACATGACCAGTACCACCTGCAGTGCCAATTTCTCCAATAATAGCGAGAACTAAATCTTTAGGAGACACACCTGGTTGAAGCTCACCTTCAACATTGATGAGCATGTTTTTAGCTGGCTTTTGAATTAAAGTTTGAGTAGCCAAAACATGTTCAACTTCTGAAGTGCCAATACCAAACGCCAGAGCTCCAAATGCACCGTGAGTTGCGGTATGGCTGTCACCACAAACTATTGTCATACCCGGTTGCGTAAAGCCTTGTTCTGGCCCTATCACGTGAACAATTCCTTGTCTTTTGTCCATCATGTTAAAATATGGTATTCCGAAATCTTCTACATTCTTGTCTAGAGCTTCAACTTGTATTCTAGATTCTTCTTCCTGAATTCCGTCAGCTCTATCAGTTGTTGGTACATTATGATCAGCCACAGCTAAAGTTCGGTTAGGAGAATTTACATCTCTACCAGACATTCTTAACCCCTCAAATGCTTGTGGGCTTGTTACTTCATGAACTAAATGCCTATCAATATAGATTAATGATGCACCATCTTCTTGTGTACTAATAAGATGGTAATCCCAAATTTTATCAAACAATGTTCTGGGTTTCATTTTTAGAACTCCATTAAGTTGTATCACAATACTAAAATATTATTTGTTTTTATAAAGTTAATTAACTTTTATGAAGTTGTGTCTTCAGCAGCTTCTTTGGAAACAGGTTGATCAACTTGAGTTTTAGTATCTTTTTTAGAAACCTGTATTTTTTCAACAATTCGTGCTGATTTACCTCTTCTGTCCCTTAGATAATATAACTTAGCTCTTCTTACTTTACCTTTTTTAAGAACGGTTATTCCAGCAATTTTAGGAGAAAATATTGGAAAAATTCTCTCAACACCCTCACCATATGAAATTTTTCTAACGGTAAAACTTTCGTTCAGCCCACCTCCACTTCGAGCAATACATAATCCCTCAAATGCTTGAATTCTTTCTTTATCACCTTCGACAATTTTTACATCGACTTTTATCGTATCACCAGCACTAAAAGCAGGTATAGATCTTTCAGCAACAATCTTGTCCATTTGATCTTTTTGAATTTTATCAATAACATTCATCTGTCTACCCTTTCGTGAAAATACTCATAGCAAATTAATAAATATTTTTCTAGTTAAGATTTAATATATTTTGACCATAAATCTGGTCTCCTAAATTTGGTAAGCTTTTCAGACATCTTTAATTTCCACATTTGGATTTTTTTATGATTTCCAGATAATAGGACCTCTGGCACTTCCATATCTTTCCATACTCTTGGATGAGTATATAATGGATATTCTAACAAATGTCTTTCAAAACTTTCATCCACCAACCCTGCAGCATTTCCAATTACCTCAGGAATAAGTCTTATTGTCGCGTCCATGATTAATTGAGCACCAATTTCTCCACCAGATAAAACGAAATCCCCAACACTTACTTCTTCTATTTCATTATGAATTAGAAACCTTTCATCAACGCCTTCGTATCTCCCACATATAAAAACAGCACCTTTTTCTTGAGATAATTTCTTTGCGAATTCTTGATCAAATTTTTTTCCTCTTGGTGTAAGGTAAATTCTACGACCAACAGTTTTAGCAACAGATTTGAGCGCTTTATCTAAAACTTCTGGATTAATAACCATCCCTGGCCCACCACCAAATGGAACTTCATCTACTTTACCATTTTTGTTATTTGAAAATTGTCTAATATTAACAGTTTTTAAAGACCACAAATTTTTTCTAAGGGCTTTGCCTGCTATTGAAAAATCTAGAGTGCCAGGAAACATTTCTGGGAATAGTGACAAAATAGTTGCAATCCACACAAAAAATCTCCTTTTTAATTTTCGATTAAATCTTTCTCAAGATCTAAAATTATTTGTTTATGTTTATAATCAATTTTTTTTAAAAAATTTTTTCCCATTGGCAAGTAAAAGGTCTTATTATTTTTTTTTACCTCAACCAACAACCCTGCTCCAAAATCCTCCAAAGATATTACTTTGCCAAAGCTTTCTTTTTTTAAATTATTAACTTTAAAGTTCAACAAATCAGAATGGTAAAACTCATTATTTGTGAGTTTTGGTAAACTTTTTCTGGGTATAAATAACTTTAATCCTCTATAATTCTCAGCAGCAGTTCTTGTTTCAACATTTTCAATTTTACAAACAAATATTTGTTTTAATTGTCTAATTAATTTTAATTTTATTGGATTTTCAGAACTTTCTGTAAAAATTTCATTGAAAGAAAAAATATTTTTTGGAATTTCTGTAAAGCTTTTAAGCTTAACTTCTCCTTTAATACCATGGACACCTACAAAACATCCTATTTCAATTAATTTTTTTTTAGACAATGTTATTCTATTCTTTTTTTTCCTCTTCTTTAGCTCCTTCCTCCGTTGGAGAATCTGTCGCAGGTGCCTCTTCTTTGGCTACTTCCTCCACTGCAGCTTCTACCGCAGGTGCCTCTTCTTTAGCTTCTTCCTCCGTTGGAGCTTCTGTCGTAGGTGCCTCTTCTTTAGCTTCTTCCTCCGGTGGAGCTTCTGTCGCAAGTGCCTCTTCTTTGACTACTTCCTCCACTGAAGCTTCTACCGCAGGTGCCTCTTCTTTGGCTTCTTCCTCCGCTGGAGCTTCTGCTGGAACTGCTGACTTTTCTGCCGCTTCTGCTTCTCTTTCTTGCCTTTTCTTACCTGGAGCACTTTTAATTGGTTGATCTCTAATCACTGGTGCTTTTACTAAACCATCTGATGAGAGCATTTTTGCAACTCTTAATGTTGGTTGTGCGCCTTTTGATAACCAGTATTTTGCTCTTTCAATGTCAAGAACTAATCTTTCAGCATGGTCTTTAGCTACCATAGGGTTATATGAACCTAGTCTTTCAATAAACTTTCCATCTCTTGGTGATAATGCTTCTGCAACTACTATTTTGTAAAAGGGTCGCTTTTTTGCACCACCTCTAGACAATCTTATTTTTAACGCCATTTTTTTTCCTTATTATTATGTTATAGTTTAATAAATTTATCTTCTTTTTTTTGACGGTTTTCCACCTAACCCTGGTAACCCCATACCTCCAAATCGATTTGCCATATTACCTAAGTTAGGAATATTACCACCCATCATTTTTTGCAATTCGGCCATCTTATTGGCATCTATAACTGAATTTTGACCATCCTCTAAACCATGGTTTGGACTTGATCCACCAAGTGAAGACATCATATTTTTTAATCCGCCAAGACCACCCATTTTACCCATTTTTTTCATCATACGTGCCATGTCTTGTTGTTGTTTGACAAGTCTATTTACATCTGAGACAGCTGTTCCCGAACCTGAAGCAATTCTTTTTCTACGAGAAGCATTTAAGAGAGAAACATTTACTCTCTCTTTTTTTGTCATAGAGTGTATAATAGCTTCTTGTTTTGAAATTGCTTTGTCATTAAAATTATTGGCAGCCATTTGTTTCTGAAGCTTACCAATACCTGGAAGCATGGACATTATTCCACCTAAACCTCCCATTTTTTTTAATTGTACAATTTGTTTTAACATATCATTCATATCAAAACTGCCTTGTGACATCCTTTTCATCATTTGAGCCGCATCTTCTTCTGCAATAGTTTCTGCAGCTTTTTCTACAAGTGAGACAACGTCTCCCATATCTAAGATTCTTCCAGCAGCTCTGTCTGGGTAAAATGGTTCTAATCCTTCTATTTTTTCAGAAATACCAACAAATTTAATAGGACATCCAGTCACCGATCTCATTGATAGTGCAGCACCACCTCTTGCGTCACCATCAGACCTCGTTAAAACAACTCCTGATATTTTAATTAACTCTGAAAAAGCTTTTGCTGTCTGAACAGCATCTTGACCAGTCATTGCATCAGCAACTAATAAAGTTTCAGATGGTTTGGATAATTTAAAAACTTCTTTTGCCTCAGACATCATGGCTGTATCGAGTGTTGTTCTACCAGCAGTATCAAGTATTAAAACATCTATTGCCTGTACTTTAGATGCAGCCATTGCTCTTTTTGTTATTTTTTCTGGGCTTTCTCCATCAATTTCTGGGAGCACCAAAACTTCTGCTTGTTCACCTAATATCCTAAGTTGTTCTCTAGCTGCAGGCCTGTAAATATCAAGCGATGCAAGCATAACTTTCTTTCTTTTTTTAGATTTTAAATGAAAAGCCAACTTACCGGCAGTTGTGGTCTTACCAGAACCCTGAAGACCCACTAACAATATAACTGCCGGAGGAGCATGATCTATTAATAATTCTGATTCTGTGGATCCAAGTACTTCTACTAAAACGTCATTAACAATTTTGATAACTTGCTGACCAGGTGTAACCGATCTTAAAACTTCTTCACCAACTGCCCTTACTTTAACCTTTTCAATAAATTCTTTGACGACTGACAAAGCAACATCGGCTTCTAGAAGAGCTGTCCGCACTTCTTTAAGTGCGTTTTCAACATCACTCTCTGAAAGAGCTCCCCTTTTTGTGAGTCCTTTAAAAACATTTCCAAGTTTATCAGTTAAGTTTTCAAACATTTTAAAACCAATTTGTTATTATAACCACAATTGCGCCCGTGCTTGAAACTCAAGGACGTGCGTTTGCGAAATTTTTAAAAATAATTTGGTATTTCAGTATAGAAATTTATCGATTAAGTCAAGCCTTACTGCAATAAATCACTAATCCAAACCGGCTAATGCCTTTGAAAATGATGAGGCTTCAAAAATTTGTAGATCATCCAATGCTTCACCAACACCAACTGCATGAATAGGGATTTCGAACTTTTCAGCTAAAGATACGACAACTCCACCTTTTGCACTTCCATCTAACTTTGTAATTATCATACCTGTTAAACCAATAGATTCGTCGAAGCTTTTTAACTGAGAAAGTGCATTTTGTCCAACCGTACCATCTAAAACTACAACTTTTTGATGTGGGGCATCATGATCTAATTTTGATACAACTCGACAGGTTTTTGTCAGCTCTTCCATTAAATCTTTTTTATTTTGTAATCTTCCAGCTGTGTCGACAATAACAATATCAATATCTTCTTTTTTTGCTAATTCAAATGCTCTAAAAGCCACAGCGGCTGAGTCTCCTCCTTCGTCTCCCGATACTACTTGTGCACCAACTCTTTTTCCCCACGTCTCTAACTGTTCCACAGCAGCTGCTCTAAAAGTGTCTGCTGCCGCTAAAACAACTGATTTTTGTTCAAGTCTAAATTTTTCTGCTATTTTAGCAGCGGTAGTTGTTTTCCCAGAACCATTAACCCCCGCTAATAGCAAAACATGTGGTTTAGAGTTAACTTTTTCATAAAGATTTTGTTCACGAGGCAGTAAAATTTGTTCAATTTCTTCAGCCAAAGTTTTTGCGATTTGTATCTTTTCTATTTCTTTATTTTTATTTAATTCGAATTTCTGATCTTTAATCTTTTTTGCAATTCTACCAGCAACTTCCACACCAAGATCTGCTAGTATTAATTGATCTTCAATATCATAAAGTGTTTCTTGATCAATTGTTTTTTTTCCAGTTATAGAGGCTATCGCACCTTCTACCTTAGATGCCGATTTGCTTAATCCAGTCTTTAATTTTTTAAACCAATTTAATGCCATTAAATTTGACTCTTTTTTTATCTATTTCAATTACGAATAGTTCCTATTAATCCATCAGAGTTAATTTCTAAAATTTTTGTAGCAACAATTGTGCACGCTTCAACATTTTCTTTTAATTTTATTTTTGAAAAATTTGTAGCATGACCAACTGAATTATTTTCTACCAAAACTTTTTGAGTGGTTCCAATTTGACTAATTAAAAAATTATTATGTTGTTTTTCAGCTAAATCTCTTAGTTCTTTAGCTCTTTTTTGAATAATTTTTTTTGGTACTTGTGACATATTTGACGCTGGAGTATTTTTTCTCTTAGAGTATGGAAAGACATGAATATATGTAATGTTAGCTTCTTTTATTAGTTGCATACTTTTTTGGTGAGCTTTTTCATCTTCAGTTGGAAAACCAGCTATAAAATCACCTCCGAACACAATATCATTTCTTCGTCTTTTTGCTTCTTTAACAAAATTAATTACGTCTCTGTAAAGATGTCTTCTTTTCATTCTTTTCAAAATAATATCATCACCATGTTGAATAGATAAATGAATATGAGGCATTAGCCTTTCCTCATACTCAAACGCATCCATCAAGTCAAAATCAACTTCAGCTGGATCAATGGATGACAATCTTAGTCTATGCAAATTTGGGATATTTTTTAAAATTTTTTTTACCAACAATCCTAAACTTGGCTTCCCAAAAATATCAATACCCCAAGATGTTAAATCTACACCAGTGAGAACAATTTCTTTTACACCATTTTTTAATAAAGAATTAATAGAGTTAATCACATTTTGAGTTGATACTGACCTGCTTGGGCCTCTTCCAAAAGGAATAATACAAAATGTACACCTATGATCACATCCATTTTGAACTTGAATAAAACCGCGTGTGTGTTTGTTGAATGATTCAATTAGATGCTCGGATGTGCATTTAACTTGCATAATATCTTGAACAAATACATTTTGATTATGAAGTATTTTATGTTCTGCTTCAAATTTCTTCCAAAAATTTTCATCAAGCTTTTCTTTGTTACCTATTACAAAGTCCACTTCCGGCATGTTATTCCATCTTTCAGGATCTATTTGAGCAGCACAACCTGTAACCAAAATTTTAGCATCTGGTCTATTTTTTTTGGACGATCTTATTGCCTGTCTTGCTTGACGTTCAGCTTCACTAGTTACAGCACAAGTGTTGAAAATTATTAAATCACTTTGACCATTCTTACTAGCAAGGTCGCTAATAACCTGACTTTCCCAGATATTTAGCCTACATCCAAAAGTCTTTATGTCAGGTAATGAGTTTTTATTTTTTGAAGTGATGTTCATTTATTCACCTATAAAACCTTCAAATACTCTTTCAGTATCGCCAGAAAGTGTTACAGACCCGTTATCAAGCCATTTGATAAACAAATCTCCACCGTCTAAAGCAACTTTATTTTCTTTATCACTTTTTTTTAATGAAGAAGCCGCAACTAAAGTTGCACACGCTCCAGATCCACATGCTGAAGTCATGCCCGCTCCTCTCTCCCAAACTCTCATTCTAAGAGATTTGTCTTCTAGAACAGATACAAATTCAATGTTTGCATATTCTGGAAAAATGGAATGCTTTTCTAAACGAGGACCAATAGAGTTTATATTCAAATTCTCAAGCTCTTCTAAATTATTTATAAAAATAACTGCGTGTGGATTTCCTATAGATAAACAAAAAGCTTCAAACTCGTCTAATTTAACACTTTGCGTATCTTGCTCCTTTGATAATGGTATTTCATTCCAGCTAAATTTTGGAACACCCATATTCACGGTAACTAAATTGTTAGTTTTAGAACAATACAAGTCATTACTAACACTTTTAATAGTTAAAGATTTTAGGTCATTCTTTTTCATTAAATAGTCAGCCACACATCTTGTACCATTTCCACAAGCACCAGTTTCCGAGCCATCAGAATTGTACATTTTAATTTGAAAATTTTCAGGAGTAATTGTATTTTCAATTATCAAAACTTGATCACATCCAATTCCTATGCGTCTGTTACTTATTTTATTAATAAATTTTGAGTCATGAATGATAGGATTCTTTATATTATCAAAAATAATAAAATCATTTCCTAGACCATGCATTTTTACAAATGGAATTTTCAAAATCTTAGCCTTCAATTTTATTCTTAAATATCAATATCAACTATAATCGGCACATGGTCAGATGGTTTTTCCCATGACCTGCTATCCTTATAAATAACACCTGATTTTACTAATGAAAATAAATTTTTTGATATCCAAAAGTGATCAAGTCTTCTACCTCTATTTGAAATCTCCCAATTTCTATTTCGATATGACCACCAAGAATAAAGTTTCTCATTATGTGGAACAAATTCCCTCATTATGTCTATCCAATTACCAGTCTGAATTATATCTAGTAAGGTTTCTGTTTCTATTGATGTATGTGATACCACATTAAGTAATTGTTTATGTGACCAGACATCATGTTCTAATGGAGCGATATTCAAATCACCTACTAAAATTTTATTTGTTTTTGTCTCTGATGAAAAATAATTTTTCATTTCATTAATGAAAGAAATTTTATGCTCGAACTTTGGATTAATTGAAATGTCAGGCTCATCTCCACCAGCAGGCACATAAAAATTATGAAGTTCGATATAATTCTTTAATTTTACATAAAGGTGACGAGTGTCTTCTTTATTACACCAATTTACATATCCTGAGTCCATAAATTCAAACTTTGATATTATAGCAACTCCATTGTAGGATTTTTCTCCTCTAAAATATTGATGAACGTACCCAATTTTTTCAAGCTCTTTACTTGGGAAAAATTCATTTGGTGTTTTGGTCTCCTGCAAACACAAAACATCAATGTTTTGATTTTTCAAAAAACGTAGAACTTGATTAATTCTTAACCTTATTGAATTTATATTCCAAGTAGCTATTCTCACAAAATACCTCTGATTTTTTTTTTAATTCAAATTATTTCATTATTAAGTCAATATTAGAAATTATAGTGAATTTCATAAAATGATAAATTTATTTTGAAAATAAATTCCTTCTTCATAATATCATTAAATAATAACACAGATAAAAATTTATCAATTAGTTGGCTCAGGGAAATCTATTGGAAAAAATAATAAATGAGAGAGTTTATTATTATATTTTGCATTTTGAATCAATACAGTTGTGTTTTCTCCCAAAGAGTCTTGAATTTCCCATTTTTTTAAGCTGAATGGATTTTCTGAAAATTCTAAAACCAAACTTTCTTGATTATCTTTGTTTTGGCTTTTTAATTTTAATGAAATTATACCTGCTTCAATAATATATTCTGTTTTAATATTTTGATTATTTAAAAATGATGTATTTTCTAATAAAAGTGCAAAAGGAGAATTTTTTAAAGGAATATTGTTAGTTGTTTTTGCTTCTCTGTCTTGGATCACAATCCAAAATCCTTTACAAGTTATAAGCAAATTCTTTGGTTTTTCATAATCAATTCTTAATTTCCCTGGTAAATCCAAATATACTTTACCATTACTGACATTTCCTGAAGGACTTACCTGTATAAAATTTGCTTCTAGTGTAACAAGATTTTCAAAAAATTTTTTAATATGAATTTTTGCTGATTTGTTTTTTTCAACAGCATATGATGCATGACAACTTAAAATTATTAAAAAAACATATAAAAAAAATTTTATCGTAATTTCTAATTGCTTCAATTAACTATCCTCAATCAAAATATCTCTTTTCCCAGCTCTACCTGGCTTAGAAACAACATTATTATCTTCCATTTTTTCAATTATTGTAGCTGCTCTATTATAGCCTATTTTTAAATGTCTTTGAATAAATGAAGTACTTGCCCTTCCCTCTCTGACTACTAAGGCTACAGCTTCGTCGTATAACTCATCTCTCGAATTTTTATTATTATTAAAACTATTAAGATCATTTGGAGAAAAGTTTTCAGGTTCTTCGGTAATACTTTCATCATAATCTGGAATAGATTGATCAGATAAAAATTTTGTTACTTTCTCAACTTCATTATCTTCAACGAAAGGACCATGTACTCGTGTTACTTTACCACCACCTGCCATGTACAGCATGTCTCCCCTTCCAAGCAACTGTTCAGCACCTTGCTCTCCTAATATTGTTCTACTGTCAATTTTACTTGTAACTTGAAATGAAATTCTGGTTGGAAAATTTGCCTTAATTGTTCCTGTTATAACATCTACGGATGGTCTTTGCGTAGCCATGACAACGTGAATACCAGCAGCTCTAGCCATTTGAGCTAATCTTTGAACTGCTGCCTCTATATCTTTTCCAGCAACTAACATTAAATCTGCAACTTCATCAATTATTACTACAATATAAGGTAAAGGTGTTAAACTTATTTGTTGATCTTCAAAAATTGGTTGGCCAGTTTCTGGATCGAAACCAACTTGAATATTTTTTGAGAGAATTTCACCCTTCTTTCTTGCTTGAATTAATCTTTCATTATAACTGTCAATATTTCGAACACCAAGTTTACTCATGGACATATATCTTGTTTCCATTTCCCTTACAGCCCATTTTAAAGCAATAATTGCTTTATTTGGATCTGTTACGACAGGAGTTAGAAGATGAGGAATGCCGTCATAAACTGACAATTCCAACATTTTAGGATCAATCATGATAAGTCTACAAGTTTCTGGAGTATGTTTATATAATAAAGATAAAATCATTGCATTTATTCCAACCGATTTTCCTGAACCTGTTGTTCCAGCTACAAGTAAATGTGGCATTCTTGCTAAGTCAGCAACAACTGGGTATCCTGCTATATTTTTGCCAAGACAGACTGGCAGACTAAAATTTGATTTTTGAAATTCCTCATGTTCTAGGATGTTTCTCAACATCACTGTTTCTCGTGATTTGTTAGGTAACTCAATACCAATAACATTTTGACCTGGAACCATTGCTACCCTTACAGCCTCAACTGACATTGATCTGGCAATATCATCAGCCAGAGATATAACCCTTTGACTTCTTAAACCTGGTGCTGGTTGTAAGTCATACCTAGTTACAACTGGACCATATCTAACGGACTCTATATTTCCATTAATTGAATAATCTGACAAAACTCCCTCAAGAACTTTTGCATTCATGTCGAGAGTTTCTTTGCTAGGAGGTTTGATATCTTCTGTAAAATCTTTTAGCAAACATACAGATGGTAAAATAAATCCGCTTTCAGACCCTAATGGTAAGTCATCTTGATATGAATTGTAATTTTCTTTCTTTTTCTTTAAATTTGGGTCTTTATGGACATTTTTAATTAAAATTGGGGTTTTTCTAACTTTTGGTTTTTTTCTGCCAATAGAATTACCTTTAAATTTAAAAAATTTATTTTTTAGTTTATTGAAAAAGCCAATTCCATATTTATCCTCTTCTAGTTCACTTTCAACTTTTTTATAGTTGTTAAAAAACAAATTTGAAAACATTGTTAATATCCAGACAAATGGTAAGAATATAGGTCTAAAGATAAATTTAAAAAATTTTATTTCTTTTTCACCTGTAGATAGTACCCAAAAAAATAATAAAAAAGAGATACTTAGGGATGCTAACCCTAAAATTGTTTGAGATAAATTAATGTCAAAAGCTATTAGATCAGAGATTTTCCTAGAGCAGGTTAATAATAACCATTCAGATAAACCATTTTGACTAAAGATTGGGAAATTAATAGTTAGTTTTTGAATTATATTAGTCTCAAGATAAGTGCCTCCTATTGAACTAAGGAATATCATAAGGATAATTGTTAAAATTTTTGTTTTAAAAAATTTTATATTAGTTTCATTAAAAAACTTTAAAGACCACATAAATATAATTGAGGAAAGCAATAATCCAGGTAAAACACCAAATTCTCTTATAACTAACCCAGAGAAAAATGATCCAATTTCACCATAAAAATTTTTTGATATGTTCTCGGAGACAACACCCCAGCCAGGATCTTCAGGGTGAAATGAAAATAAAACTAAAAAGAACGATATAGAACTAAAAAATAAAATTGAAGATAATATTTTATTTATTATTTTAATATAAAAATTACTTTTTTCCATATTTTAATCTTAATTATTATTCAAAAAACATTCATTCTTGAGCAATATCCATCTTTAAAAATAAGCAAATACGTCTCATTGTTTCCTCAATAACTTCTTTCTTGTCAACTAAGGAGATTCTTAAGTATCCTTTACCAGGATTAATACCATTGACATCTTTTGCCATAAAACTTCCCGGCATAACTCTTAAAGAAAATTTTTCCCACAACATTTTGGCTGCTTTCTTGTCGTCTTTAACCTTTAACCAAAGAAAAAAACCTGCATCTGGAATTTTTAAGTCTTTATAAAGAGGTTTTAAATATTTTTCTGCAAGTTCAAAGTTTTGGTCATAATGTAAGCAACCTTCTATTTGATGATTATCGTCGTCATATAATGCACTTGCAACTTTTTGAATAGGAATAGGAACTGGTGAAGCACCATTTGAGACCAACAACTTATATTTTTCAATTATAGTTTCGTCTCCAGCTATAAACCCAGCTCTCATTCCACAAGTATTATTTCTTTTTGATAGAGAATTAAAAATTATTAAATTTTCTAAGCTATTGCCTAAATGTAAAGCTGCCTCTAATCCTCCTGGTGGTTTAGATCTGTTCATTCTATAGACATCACTATAACATTCATCAATTGCCAAAATGAATTTATATTTTCTAGCAAGTAATATAGCGTTTTTTAAATAATCAATGTTGGCAACGCTACCATGAGGGTTAGACGGGGAGCAAATATACATTATTACAGAAGATTTTAATAAATTTTCGGGTAAATTCAAAATATCTGGCATGTAATTATTTTCTGGCAAAGAGTTCATCCAATGTACTTTTGATCCACTTGATATACTGCCCGCAAACCAAGCATGATAAAATGGATTAGTTACAAGGGCTGTTGTTTTTCCAACTTTTAAGTTTTTAGCCAGCAAACCCAAGAGGTGTAAGGGTTCTCTTGTTCCTGGAACAGGAACTATATTCTTATTTAATTTAATCAGTTTATCTGTACCTGGGTATCTTCTTTTTATATAATTTAATATACTATTACCAAAACTTGGTATTGCTTCACTTGGAGGATATTTTGCCCAATCTTTATAATTCAAGTCTAAAATTTTTTTTGTGAAATCTGGTAAACCCAATGTAGGTTCACCTAGTGACACCTTTATAATTGGATATTTAGGGTTGGGCTCAGTGTTTTCCAAAAGAGATGCAAGTTTTCCAAACATCCAGTCTTTTAAAATATTATAATCTGAGTTTAACATTTTAAAACCTCAAACAATTTTCACATTTATTTTTTTATATTATACTGGTAAATTTTGAAACTAATATAATTGAGTTATTTAACTTAATGAGAGCATAAATGGCTAGTAAAGAAATATCGCAAGAAAATTTTCATAAAATTTGTGTTATTGGTGGCGGAATAATAGGAGCTATGATGGTTTTGTTGTTGAAGAAATCAAAAATGTTCGAGTTGAATGATATAGGTTGGATTAAACCAAGTTTAAAATTAAAAAATGATCTCAGAACGACGTTTTACAACAAAACTAGTTTGGAATTGCTAAATAATTTGAATATTTTAAATAAATTAAAAAAAAATGATTTTACGCCAGTCAAAAGTATTCAAGTATTTGGTCCTAATTATAGTTTACCATTGGAGTGGGATAATGTTGATACAAAAAGAGAATTTGGTGCTGTAATAAAAAATGATATTGTTTTAAATAATATAGAAGAGGAACTTAAAGACATAAAACAATATGAAAGTTTCGTAAATAATACTAAATGTAACCAATTTGAAAGAACTCTATATTTAGAAAATAAAACATCTATAAATACACATTTAGTTTTGTCAGCAGACGGAAAGAATTCTTACTTTAGAAAATTACTTTCTATAAATACAATTAACAAAGAAACTAAACACATAGCAATTTCTGGATTTTTGAAACAATCAAAAAACCATAACTCTAATGCCATTCAAGCATTTACGAATATAGGACCGATTGGAATACTTCCATATGAGAATAAAAATCTAGTGAATTTTGTTCAAAGTATTGGAAAGGTTGAGTGTGAAAAAATTTTATCAAAAGAAAATCCAGAATATTTTATTTGCAATGAGTTAAATAAATTTTTTTCAGATATTGATATTAATTTTAGTCCAATAAAAAAAATTAATAAAATAGAAAACAAATTATCATATTGGGATCTCAACTTAAACCTTGTGTTAAATCCAACATCCTCAAGAGCAATTTTAATAGGTGATGCTGCTCATTCGATCCATCCTCTAGCTGGACAAGGACTAAACCTATCTTTAAGAGATTGTGTTTCTTCATTAAATGCAATAAAAAATTGTCTGAAATTTGGACGTGATCTTGGTGATAAATCTATTTTAAAATTTTACAAGAAAGAGAGACTGCCGCAAACTATTGCTATGACAACTTTTACTGACTTAATGTTTTTTGGATTTACTTCAACTTCAGAAAAGACACAGTCATTGCTTACAAAAGGCATGGAAAATTTAAATAAAACAAAGCTAAAAAATATATTTAGAGATTTAGCATCAATTTAATTTATAAGGAATTATAATATTCTTGTAGATACTTATCATGATTGTTTCCATAGTCATATAATAATCCCCAGGTATAAATTCCCGATGAGTGATTATCAGAAAAAATGATTCTAACAGCATAATTACCTACAGGTTCAATTTGATCAATCAAAATATTTTCTTTATTTCTCACAATAATCTTGGGACCTCCATGACCTTGCACGTCAGCAGAAGGACTTTCTACTCTCAATAATTCTGACAAAATATTAAACTTAGTGTTATCATCAAAATGAATTGACAAATATTTTCCATTATCTTTTTTTTTAATTAAGATTGGAGTAGGTTCCATATAATTATCCTTTGATTAACTTATGTATTAATATTTAAAATCAATTTAATGCTTAATTGTATTAGAAATATTATCTTCGCTAATATAACTATCTAATATAGTTTGCAGTAACTTTTCTCTTTTTGAAATAGACGTTGTTTCTAACAAAAGTTGTTTTTCATTATTGGCTAAAGGACATATCATTGTTATTTGATCAACAAAATTATAATCATTAAATGTGTCAATTGCATTTGTATTTGCTCTAATGTTTTTTGATTTAAAATATTTTTTCAAGGTTTTCTTTAAAGTACTAAAATCTGAGGATTTTGAGTTTATGTTCAAATCCTTACTAAAATTTTCCCAAGCAATAATTGCTTCTTTATAATCTTTTTCATTGGTTTTTTCTGAAATTAAATTGAACCTGCTTAAACCTTTAAGAGTAATTAAATATCTATTATCATCAGTTTCTTCAAATTTTATAATTTTACCAGCACATCCAACTCTGTAGAATGCGGATTTTTCGTTACTTTTATTTGAGTTTTTTGGCTGTATCATTCCAATTAATCTATTCTCATTTGAAATTGCGCTATCTATCATTTTTAAATAACGAGTTTCAAAAATATTTAGTGGAAGATACGTATCTGGAAACATTATGACACCTTCCAATGGAAATATTGGAATAATATTTGGTAAATTTATTTCTTTTTCAAAATCGTCAACCATTAGATTTATCCTTAATTAAGAAAATAATAATGTTGCTAACTTTTTTCTAGCACTAACTGTCTCTTTTGCTTCAATGCCTGCTGATGAAAAAAATTCTATCAACTGCTTTCTGGCAGCTTGTTCGTTCCATTCTTTGTCTATTTTAATAGATTTTAATAGCATTTCAAAAGAATCTTCTATCTTACCTATACCAAATAAAGCAATTGCCATTTGTAATAAATAATCTAAATTGTCTGGTTCTTTTAGTAATTTTTTTTCTAATTCTTTGATACTTCCTTTTGCCATAAAAGCCCTTTCAGAAGTTTCAAGCAATGAAATTGCTTCTTCAACTGGCTTAGAATTTTTTATTTCTGGAGCCAAGTCATTAATTAACTCTTTTGTTTCGTTAAACTTATCTAACCCAATCATTGATCGAATAAGATTTCCAAAACCAATGTGATTTTCTGGATCTATAACTAATATCTTTTGAGAAATTTCAAAAGAACTATTCCAATCTCTTTTTTCTATGCATTCTTTCACGCTTGAAATTAAATCTTCTACTTCTTGTCCAGGGCCAGATAAACTTGCTGATTTTTTAACAAATTCTATTATTTCACTATTTGATTTAGCTCCTTGAAATCCATCAACAACCTTACCTTCAAAAAAAGTATAAACTGTAGGAATAGATTGAATTCTTAATTGCGCTGCAATATTTTGATTTTGATCAATATCAATTTTAGCTAAAATTAACTCTTGTTCATAAACTTTAACAGCATCTTCTATTAAAGGTGTAAGGGTTTTACAAGGTTCGCACCATGGAGCACAAAAATCAACAATAACAGGCTTTGTCTTGGAAACTTCTACAACTTCACTCATAAATGTTTCTTCATTTACATTTATGATATTGGTGGCTGTTGAGATTAAATCGTTATTTTCCATCATTTGACTCCTGATAGTAAATTATTGATATGGTTGTCAGCTAATGATATTTCAACAATTTATTACAAAATACTACAATTGACCAATTACTAAAGTGTCTGTATCTAAATGGTAGATATTGGTCAAACCAAAATGAAAATTATAACGTAATATGATAAAAGAGTTAAACATTGCTTTAATTGGTTGTGGTAACTGGGGAAAAAACATAGCTAGAAATCTTCATCAGATGGGATTTCTAGCATGTATATATGATTCTAATTTTAAATTATCAGAAAAACTAAGTTATGACTATATGCTACCAACTTTGAAACTACATGAAATTTTTGAAAATCAAAACATCAATGCAATTGTTATTGCCTCACCTGCGATAACACACAAAGATTTAGCCATAGAAGCTCTAGAAAATAATAAAGATGTATTTATAGAAAAACCATTTTGTTTGTCATTGCCTGATGCTCAAAAACTTTCGCAAATGGCTAAAAATAAAAAAAAAGTTTTAATGGTTGGTCATTTACTAAATTACCATAACGCATTTATAAAAATGAAAAAACTTGTCAAAAATGGAAAAATAGGTATTCCACAAAACATTCGAGCAAATCGTCTAGCTCTGGGAGCTATTAGATCAGAAGAATCTGTTATTTATGATTTATCAGCCCACGATATTTCTATGATTCTTTCTATTACAGAAGAACTGCCTATTAATGTAAATGTTCAATCAATTCATCATCATAATAATATTGGACCAGACGCAGTCAGCATTAAATTATCATTTTCAAAAGGTTTAACTGCATTAATTAATTCTGATTGGATGTGCCCATTTAAAGAACATAGATTTTCTATTATTGGGACAAAAGGCTCGCTCATTTTTGACGACACAAAAACTTGGTCAGAAAAATTGGTTTATAATCCTTCAATTGTAACATCTAAAAATATAATTAAATCCTTACCAATTGAAAAAATTAAAATCCAAGAAAACGAACCCCTTAAAAGTGAATTAAAAGAATTTATAGACTGTATTAATTCAAGAAAAAGCCCTTTAACAGACCATAAAGAAGCTTTAAAAGTTCAGACTGTTATAGATATGATAGACAAAAAAATTTGAGAGAATAAAGTAGACTTATGATTCCATTTATTGATCTAAATGCTCAACAAAAATTAATTCGAGATAAAATTGATAATCGTATTAATCAGGTTCTTGACCATGGACAATATATTTTAGGGCCAGAAGTAAAAGAACTGGAAGATAAACTTAGCTCATTTACAGGTTGTAAGCATGTTTTATGTTGCTCAAGTGGAACAGATGCATTGTTATTATCTTTACTTGGCTTAAAGATTAAACCTGGTGAAGGTGTAATTGTTCCTGCTTTTACTTTTGCATCGTCTGCCGAAGTGATGCCTTTAGTTGGTGCTATTCCAATTTTTATTGATGTTAAGCGTGACACTTTCAATTTAGATCCAATTAAACTATCTGACACTCTAAAGACTGCCAAAGACATAGGTATTAGTGTTAAAGGTATCATGCCTGTAGGTTTGTTCGGACAACCAGCAGAAATGGATTCAATAAATGATTTTGCAAAAAATAATGATTTATGGGTTCTTGATGATGCTGCACAATCATTTGGAGGAATATATAAAGATAAAATTGTTGGCAATCTATCTGAAGTAGCTGCAACATCTTTCTTTCCTGCAAAGCCCCTTGGTTGTTATGGAGATGGAGGTGCAGTTTTTACAAATGATAAAGAAATTTATGAAATAGCAAATTCTTCTCATATACATGGTATGGGAAAAAAAAGGTATGAATATGATAGAATAGGAATGAATGCTCGTATGTCTACAATTCAAGCTGCCATATTATTAGAAAAACTTGAAATATTTCGAGATGAGTTGAAAAAAAGGCAGATAGTAGCAGATAACTACAATAAAAACTTAAGCTCTCTAAACCTCAATATTGAATTGCCGGAAATTCAAAAAAATTTCAAAAGTAGTTGGGCCCAATATACAATCATACTTCCAGAAAACATCAATAGAGATAAACTACAAGAATATTTAAAATCAAAAAACATTCCTACCGCAGTTTATTATCCGATACCTCTAAACGAACACAAACCTTACAGTAAATATCCAGTATCTAAAAGTGGCCTAGATGTTACATACTATTTATCTAAAAATGTTTTGTCTTTACCTATGCACCCATATTTAAAAGAAGATGAGATCATTTATATATCTGAAAATATAAATAATTTTATAAAAAAACACTTAGATAAATAATTTTTTTGTTTTTCCTTGATACTATTAATTAGAATGTTATATTTCAAAACAATCATGCGGGCGTAGCTCAGTGGTAGAGCATCTCGTTGCCAACGAGAATGTCGAGAGTTCGAATCTCTTCGCCCGCTCCAATCGCCTTCGGCGGGATGCCCAGTTTTCCTTAAATATTCGTCCTTTTAGGAATGTTAGCTTTTGATGGGTAGACAAAATGGTAGACAAAATAGTAGACAAAAGATGAAAGTTATTTATTGAAGATCATTCAAATTAATTATTCCCATTACCTCAAAAGTCTTTTGAACATAGTCAACTAATTCAGCTTTCTTCTCAATTATTTCAATGTCATAGTTTGTTTTTTCTGTAAATTCAAAAAATCGTTTTTCATCATCTTTATCAAATTTGAATTTAATTTTTTTAGCAATTTCTCTAATTCTTCTATTAACTAAACTATCTATTCTTTCTAAATCACTCTTATCTAAACTCTCTTCATTTTTAAAATTTTTAATAGCATCAAATAATCTTTCTTCTTTAGCAATTTCATAATTTTTAATAGATTTATAGCCATTTATTTTATTTCCAAAATTATTATTTCTATCATAATTATCGTCTGACGAATTGTTGTTATTGTCATATGAATATGATTGTTCACTAGAGTTGTTTTGAATAGATGGTGTTTCTGCAGTTTTACTAGTAGGTGCATTATCTTTGCTTGAGTTAGTAATATTTTCTATACTTTTACTAGCTGAAGCCTCTGTTTGAACTCCTGAACTTGTTTCATCTGATTTATCTGTTTTACTGATAGAAACAGTGACACTTACTTTTCCAGAATTTTTGCTGTAAGAAAATGCTTTGTTTTGGATAAGTAATGTAGAAAGTGTAAGTATAAATATTTTAAATAAGATTTTCATTGTTTTCTGTTTTTCAAATCATGAATTGGGTATTGAATGTATATAATAAATTGGGTTAAATTTGAAAGAAATAAAATCGTTTATTTGCATTCATACTAATGTTTTTGCATATTTAATATGCATACTAACAGGTGACATACATGGTAAAACCAATAACCAAAGAAACTTTATTCATGAATTGCATGGAGCTTGATTTTGCAACAAAGGTTGAATTAGAGCACTGGATGGCAACTTTTGAAGAAAAAGTATGGACAGAAGATATAATGAAAGAACTATCTAAAGCAGGATTAGTAAGAAGAACTGTTGCCCAAGTCTGGAACAAACAAAATCATAGATTAACAAGTACATTTGAGTATGAAGATGAGAATGCTTACAAGGCTTGTCAAAAGATAATTGAAGAAAAGGTTATGCCTAAAGCACTAGCAAGTTATACCATAAAGTATAGGAATAATAGGGGGGTAATTTTTTATGATTATAGAAATTGATTTGGATCCTTATATCTAATTCTTGATATTAATTGTTCTTGATATAGCTATCCAGTTTTTTTAATTAAACCTCAAAAGGTGAGATAAATGGTAAAACCTATAACTAAAGAAACTCTATTTATGAATGTTATGGAATTGGATTTTCCTTCAAAGATTGAATTAGAACATTGGCTTGAAACGTTTCAAGATAGAATATGGACTGATGATTTAATGGCAGAGCTTTCTGAAGCTGGATTGATTAGAGTTACAGTCTCCCAAGTTTGGAACAAAGAAAATCACAGGCTTACAAGGGTTTTTGAATATGAGTCTGAGAAAGCATATAAAGATTGTCAAAAAATAATTGAAGAGAAAGTAGTTCCAAAAGTAGGAAAAAATTATAACACAAAATATAGGAACAATAGAGGAATTGTTCTTCATGATTATAGAAGTTGAATCATAAGTGCTAAATCTGTTTTTAAAAATATACAGGAATTGTCAGTCTACCAGATTTTAAATAACTTCTAAAATTCTCAACGCAACAAACCTAAATTTTTTTGATAATATTTAGTGATATTGAATATTATTTAAAAAAGATTAAATAATTACTATGTCAATAATACAAAAAATCATAGTTATACCAATATTTAGATCTCAAGTTAAACTTTATGTTTTTTTTGGTATTCTTTTTGGTTTTTATCAATTTATTTCATGGATAGAAAATTAGGAGTTTAAAATGTTTGGATTAGGAATAATTAAAGGCACTATTATAGGTATGGGCGTAGGAGTAATGGCTGGTCTAGCTCTAAAAAAAGTTTGCAAAATGAAAAAAAAGAAAGATCAAATTAGAAAAACTGAAAGTGATATTATTGATCCAGAAAATAGTTAATACAAATTAATGAATAATGGATTTAACGAAATACAAATGGAAATGTAGAATACTTTTGTTATGTACAACTTGCTACAGAGATAATAACTACAAAAAATCTAAAGAACTTTATCAAAAGCATATAAAAGAATTTCATAAAAGGCATGTCAAATTAATGTCTTTCAGAAAAAAGGGTCTTAAGTTTTCTGTCAAACTAATAGGTTACGATGGTACTTTAAGAAAGGAATATTCAACTTTAGAGCCTAATATTATTTTTAATCTTATAGATTCAATGCCAATGAGTAAGCAAGAGTATCAGGAAAAGTTAAAGCCTCTTAATCTATCTCTATATTCAGATTACAAACCCGAGACAACTATAAAAGGACTCGGATTTAAAAATAAAGAAAAAGCAACCTATACAATAGATGCAATAAAAGACAGAGACAAAAAATATCAGGTTAATGTTGTATCCACCATGTTAGGTAGAGCAAAAAAACATCCAAACAAAACTGCTGATATGGATGAAGCAATATTAGTTTTTGAGAAATGGATGGTAAACTATAAAAAGAGCAAGTTTTTAGTCTAATTAAATTATTACTTTACTTTGGTATATTTTTGTAGTTATGAGTGATTGAAGCATGGAATAAGCTTATATTAAATACTTTGACTGCCTCTAAACTTCAATGAAAACGCTCAGGAAACACTTAATAAATCAAATTTTACTTTATCTAAGATATAATAATCATTGAGGTTGTTCGTTATATATTTTGATGCAATTAAAAAACCTATATATTTCCCATATTTAGGTGACCAAACAATTGAAGTTGCTTTTCCGATTTCTACATCTTCTTTAAATACTGAAAGATTATTAAAAAAAACTTGTTTATTTTCGCTTTTATAATCGAATTGAATTTTATATATATCTTTTGCAAACCCAACTTTTTTTTGTTTCACTAAAGCAGATTTTCCAATAAATTCATAATCTGAGTCAAGATTACAAAAATTTCCTAACCCACAATCATAGGGTGTGTCTTTAAGTGTCATCTCATTTCCATAACTAAGAAGATTATTCTCTACTCTCTCAATCATATTTGGACACCCAACCCGAATTTTAAATTCCTTGCCTTTTTCCATTATTAGATCCCACAACATAATTGCTTTATTTGGATTAATTAGTAAAATTTCGTAACCAGATTGTTTGCTGTAACCTGTTTTCGAAATCATAATTTCTTCTCCATTGAATGGAAGTTTTATGAAATTAAAATATTTCAAGTTTTGTATTTCTACACCAAAGATTTTTTGGGCTAATTTTTCAGATTTTGGTCCTTGAATAGCAATTGTAAATATATCGGTTTCTCTTACTTCAGAATAAAATTCTTTTAAATTATTAATTGCAGAGACCCAATTAAACAAATCTGAATCAGATAAAGAAATCAAAAAATGATTATCAGCGATGCAAAAAACAACTGGGTCATTTAATAACCCACCTTCAAAGTTAACTATGGGTGCATAATATGCTTTACCAGAAGAGATATTAGAGAAGTCTCTACAAAAAAGATATTGCATTAATGACAAAGATTTTCTGCCCTTAACTTCAATAACTCTTTGGGCACAAACATCCCATAACTGAACATTTTTTATTAGATGATAATAATCTTCTTTCAATGATTTAAATATTGTGGGTAATAAAGTGTTATTATAGACAGTATAATTTTTAACACCTGCTAACTTATTTCTAGAAGTAAATGGTGTGCTTCTAATTCTATTAGATGTGTTAATTAAAAAACTATTAGACATTTGTTTGTACCCCAATTAAACAATATCTATAAATTACATTGGACATATTTTATGAAAAGTAAATTAAGAAAATTACTTATTGAAAATAAATTTGTTTTTACGGCCGAAACTTCTCCACCAGATTCTGGCAATAAAAATGTTGTTTTAGATGAAGTAAAATGTTTAAACGGTTTGGCTGATGCGATTAACGTTACTGACGGAGCTGGCGCAAAATCTCATATGTCAGCTCTTGCGACAGCAGCAATTCTTACTCAAAATGGCATTGAACCAATTTTACAATTCACCACCAGAGACAGAAATAGGATTGCAATACAAGGTGATCTTCTTGGGGGGTGGGCATTGGATATTCCAAACATTCTTTGTTTGTATGGTGATGAGGTTAAAGGCGGAGATCAACCAGATACCAAAGAAGTAAGAGATCTAGATACAATTGGTATATTGAGAACTGCTCACGAAATTAAAACAAAAAAAATGTTTCCTTCTGGAAGGAAAATTAGTGATGCACCAGAATTTTTCATTGGTGGAGCAGATACTCCATTTAAAATTAACAATGATTTTGATGGCTTAAACTTAGTAAAAAAAATTGAAGCTGGTGTCGAATTTTTTCAAACACAATACGTTTTCGAGGAAGATATTCTAAAAAATTATATGCTAAAGTTAAATGAATTAAATATTACTGACAAAGCTTATTTCATAATTGGATTAGGAGTAATTAAATCTGCAAAAAGTGCTAGATGGATGAACAAAAATCTCTTTGGTATCAATATTCCTGAGGAAATAATCAATAGAATTGAACAATCTAATGACGAAAGTCATGAAGGTATTAAAATTTGTATAGAATTAATAGAAAAATATAAATCTATTGAAGGCGTCAGTGGAATTCATTTAATGGGATATAAACAAGAAAAAGAAATAGCCTCTGTTATTTCAAATTTTAAATAAACAATAATCATAACTTATATAACTAAATTTCTTTAACAAAAATTTTATTAGCTGCCTTTTTCGCCTTTTCTAAAGTTGGAGCTAAAACAACACCCATTCGACGATATGATTTTAAAAATGGTTTTCCAAAGATTCTGTAGTCTACATTTTTATCTTCAAGTGCATCTTCAACACCATCAATGATATAGTTACCCGAAGCATTTTCTTCTGCCAGAATCACATGGCTAGCACCGGATTGATTTATTCTAATTTCTGGTAATGGAATTTCCAACAAAACTCTGGCGTGAATATCAAACTGACTAAAATTTTGAGTAAACATTGTGACCATTCCTGTATCATGTGGACGAGGACTTAGTTCACTAAAAATTACCTCTTCTTTTTTATCAATAAAAAATTCTACGCCGAATATACCTGATCCACCTAAGTCTAAGACAATTTTTTTTGCAGCCTCTTGTGCCTTTCTAATTACGTCCTGTGAGCATTCGGCTGGCTGCCAGCTATACTGATAATCACCTCTTTTTTGAAAATGTCCAATAGGGTCACAAAACGTAACTTTCCCAGATTTTTCTAAAATTGTTAAAAGAGTAATTTCATATTCAAAATCGATGAACTCTTCGACTATTACACGTTTCCTGTTTCCTCTCATATTTTCGATTGCAAATTTCCAAGATGCTTTTAATTCATCCTCTGAATTTGCATAACTCTGGCCCTTTCCAGAAGAGCTCATAACTGGTTTAACCGCCACTTTTGTGCCAATTTTCTTTGCCTCTAAAATTAATTCATCTTCTGTTTCTGCATAAGCAAAATTAGCGGTTTTCAGTCCTAAATGTTTCGCTCTATCTCGAATTCTGTCTCTATTCATAGTTAAATTTACAGCTTTTGCTGACGGTATTACATTATAACCATTTTGCTCAGCATAAATTAGAACTTTTGTTTCAATAGCCTCAACTTCTGGTACGATGAAATCAGGTTTATGTTTATCAATTACTGCTTTTAGCTTTTCTTCATCAAGCATATTAAATACTTCATTTTTATCACTAACTTGCATAGCAGGAGCATTTTCATAAGCATCACATGCTATAACATTACATCCAACTCTTTTGAGGCTAATAGTTAATTCTTTACCTAACTCACCACTACCTAACAGTAAAATTTTTTTCATGTAATTACCTTTTTAAGTTTAAATTGACTTAGTTCTAGCTTAACGTGATTAGATGATATTTATAAAAACACTTATTTATGAGTTACTAAATAAACAAATATCTAAAATTTATAGTAAACGTTTTGATAATTATAATAATACCCCTAAAGGAGTATTTTGGAATAGTAAATTATCACAAGACCTTAGATTAAACATTATTTTAAATAAAATATTACAAAACACAAAAAATGAAAAGTGTTCAATTGCAGATGTTGGTTGTGGATATGGTAGATTATATGAAATTATCAAAGAGAGAAACTTAGATAATAAATTTCAATATTATGGGTTTGATATAAATCAGAATTTAATTAATTTTTGCAAAAATAACAAAGAATTCGAAAATGTTGAATTTGCAATAAGTGCATTTCCTTTTAAAAACATTGATTATGTCGTTATTTCAGGCACATATAATCTTACACCAACAAACAATATACCTTTGTGGGAAGATTATATAATTAAAAATCTTACAAGTAATTGGAAATTAGTTAAGAAAGCTATGATTTTTAACTGCTTAATAAAAGAAAAAAGAAAAATAGAAAAAAAACTTTATTATACTGAATTATCTTGGATAAAAAAAATATGTGAGAGAAAATTTTGTTATCCTGAGGTTATAAAGCATAATCTACTTAAGGATGATATAACTATTATTCTTAAAAAATAATATCAACATTTAAGAGATATTATGAAACCGCTTAAGTGATATGAAAATAATTCTGGATCCTCTAAGGGTATTAAATGTCCACATTCTGGAACTTCAATTCTTTTGACATTTTTCATATTTTTTATTAGACTATCTACATCATTTTCAATTCTGAAAACTTTATCAAAATGCCCTGTCAAAACTAACACGGGTAAATCTAATTTACTCCAATCAAAATCCCAATTTGTTGTAAATCCACCATGCATAAGTTTTGATACCCCATTATAGTCATCCAATCCAAGATAATTCTCATATTTTAGAGCATTATCTTTCATTTTAGATAAAAATTTTGGTGAAGCTACTACTGGTAATGTCATATCTAAGATAAGAGAAGTTCCACCAAATTTTACAGCATTGGCCATTGCATTATTTATCCAATTTAGTCTTTCACTGGGCTTTCGCAGAGTATTTATAAGCACTAAACCTTTTGCTTCAACACCTTTTAATAAAGACATCGCGGCATAAAGGCCGCCTATTGACAACCCTACTAAAACCATATTTTTTGGATTGATAAAATTGACTAAATTTACAAGGTCACTTACTATTAATTCAGCACTTAAATCTAAATTAGTTTCAAACTTACTTTTTGCTTGTCCTCTAAAATTATATACTAAATAACCGTCGTTATTTTTAATTAAATTTTCACCGATAGATCCGTTCCACGCAGACACATCGCCAGTTAATGCGTTTACAAAGACACAAGTAAAACCTCCATTTTTAGGTGGAACATATTCATAGTAAAGTTCATTTTTGTCATCAATTTTAAAAATGGCCATTGTAACTCCTATTCTTCTGCAGTTTCTATTTTTAAATGTTGAAAATGTGTTTCTAATTCTTGATCTCTTAAAATAGAAAATCTTTGAAATTCTTCTTCATTTAAAATATTGACATTAGATGTATCAAGTGTGTTTGTTATATTTTCTTCAGAATTAGGTATGGTTAGATTTTTTTCGATTTCTGACATTTCCTTTTTGATGGGTAACTCACCAACTCTTTCCTGAAATCTAACAATGGCTCTAAGACCCCTTTCAATGGCTGATTTTTCGTCATCATTTTCACTTTCATCAAAACCAACGTAAAGGGCATGTATTATATGTTGTTTTGGATCTGGTAAAAGGTCAATATCAAAAATCATTTCTTCTTCAGTATTTAAATTCATATAAAACTCACTAAATCGTGCAAGAATTTCTCTAGTTCTAGACGGACCTGGTTCTATTGGGGGTGCTTTTTCGGGAGGTTGGGGAGCATTTATACTATTCCATATAGCAATACATATCATAAAGCTGAATGTTACAACTAAAGCTATTATAAATGGTGTAAAATCTTCAAACATTAATTAAATATAATAATATAAATAAAAAAAATGTAAGTAACTAAATAATAAATTTCAATAAATAATTATAGATATAAAATCAAAGTTTTTAAAAAAATATTATCTATATATATCATATACTTACAGTATGTTAACAGTTATTTTCAATTATAGTGATTTGCAATTAGTGTAGTTTTCTTGTTATTATGATTCTTGAATTTTTAATTCAGTTTACTTTAATTTAATTAATCAAGGTTTGTAATTATTACAAGCGGAAACAGGAGAATAAAATGAAAAGGGTATTCGGAGCTGCATTTACTATGGCAGCAACCGTAGCCGTAGGCCTTAGTTGGGCTACAATTGGTAACGCTGCATGTGGTAAAGTAACTATTGCAGAGATGAATTGGGCATCTGCTGAATTAATGGCCAATGTAGATAAGATAATATTAGAAAAAGGTTATGGATGTGAAGTTGAGCTTGTTTCAGGCGCTACAATGCCTACTTTTACCTCAATGAACGAAAAAGGATCACCTGATGTTGCTCCAGAGCTTTGGGCTAATGCAGTCGCAGTTCCATTAAAAAAAGCTGTTGGTGAAAACAGATTAATTGTTGCTAACAAAGGTCCAATTACTGGTTTAGGTGAAGGTTGGTGGCTTCCTCCTCACACCATTAAAAAACACCCAGAGCTTAAAACAGCTTTAGATGTTTTAAATAGACCTGATCTTTTTCCATATTCTGAAGACAAATCTAAGGGAGCTTTTGTCGGGTGTCCCGCAGGTTGGGGTTGCCAATTAGCTAATGCTAACCTTTTTAGAGCTTTTGAAATGGAGAAAAAAGGATGGGTTCTTGTTGATCCAGGAAGCGCAGCTGGTTTAGATGGTTCAATGGCGAAGGCTGTTGAGAGAGGTGAAAATTGGTTTGGTTATTACTGGTCACCAACATCTATGATTGGAAAATATAAAATGCACAAGTTAGACTTTGGTGTACCTTTTGGTGGCAAAGATAACTGGGATAACTGCATTGTGAAGCCAGAGAAGGAATGTGCAAATCCACAAAAATCTTCTTGGGTTAAGTCTGAAGTTAATAGTGTAGTGTCAGCAAACTTTAAAAAGAATGCTGGCGTTGCTATGAATTACATTACAAACAGAGTTTATCCAGGCGATATAATGAATGGAATGCTTGTTTTTATGACTGAACAAAAAGCCTCTGGAAAAGATGCAGCTTTCGAGTTTTTAGAAAAGCACGGAAGCGTTTGGGAAAAATGGGTTTCTGCAGACGTAGCTAAAAAAGTTAAAGCTGGTCTTTAATTAAAACTAAATTTTATAATCACTACCTTTAAATAGAGGTAGTGATTATTTTTTTACCTTAGGAATGCAAAATGGATTGGTTTTTTAATTTCCCTGACATGAGCAGATCTGATCTAAGAGAGTTTAAAAAAACTGTAGATTTTGCATTCACTGATTTTTCAAGAACTTATGGCCAAAGTATTGAAGAATTTTTTGAACCATTACTGATGTTCTTAGTATGGTTTGAGAAGCTTTTCATTAACACCCCTTGGCCTGTTATAATCTTTAGTATTCTTTTACTTGCTTGGATAGGTTCAAGGTCCATATTAATAGTAGTTGGAACTTTTTTAAGTTTTATGTTGATTGGGTATTTTGGTATGTGGGAAGACACAATGTCAACTTTAGCCATTATACTTGTAGCCACATTCCTATGTATAGCAATTGGTATACCACTAGGTATTGCTATGGCAAGAAGTAATAAAGTCCAAGCAGCAATAGTTCCTGTTTTAGACGTAATGCAAACAATTCCTAGTTTTGTGTATTTAATACCCGTTGTGATGCTTTTGGGTATTGGAAAGGTTCCTGGATTAATTGCAGTATGTATTTATGCTATTCCACCAATTGTTCGTTTAACAAATTTAGGCATAAGGTTAGTAGATAAAGATGTGTTAGAGGCAGCAGACTCATTTGGAGCAAATTATTGGCAGAAATTATTTGGAGTTCAAATGCCATTGGCCTTACCAACAATATTTGCTGGTGTAAATCAAACAATAATGATGGCCTTAGCAATGGTGGTAATAGCATCTATGATTGGAGTTAAAGGTCTTGGCCTTCCAGTTTTAAGAGCAATTTCAAATCAGTATTTAGCTCTGGGATTAATGAATGGCCTTGCTATAGTTATACTAGCAATTATTTTTGATAGAGTTACACAAAAATTCGGACTGAGAATGCAAAAATATAGGAACGAAGGTAAGGATTAATATAATGAATTCAAAAAATATATTAATCAAAGTAAATCAACTTTATAAGATTTTTGGAGATGGTGATAAAAGTGCACTTGATCTGGTGAAAAATGGAATGGGTAAAGACGAACTTCTTGAGAAGTCAAACTGTGTTCTCGGATTAAATAATATAAATCTAAATATTAATAGAGGGAAGATACAAGTTGTTATGGGCCTTTCTGGTTCAGGCAAATCAACTCTGATAAGACATCTAAATAGATTGATAGAACCAACAAGTGGTGAAATACTGTTTAACGATACAAATATCCTAAATTTAACTTCCAAAGAACTTATTCAGTTCAGACAAAATAATATGTCTATGGTTTTTCAAAAGTTTGCTTTATTTCCACACAAAACAGTTTTACAAAATGTTGGCTACGGGCTTGCAATTCAAAATATTTCTAAAGATCAATGGTCAGAAAAAGCTCAAAAATGGATTAAGAGAGTTGGATTAGATGGTTACGAAACATATTATCCAGGACAACTGTCAGGTGGTATGCAACAGAGAGTGGGACTTGCAAGAGCACTTGCAACAGATGCAGAAATACTCCTAATGGATGAAGCTTTTTCTGCTTTAGATCCATTAATTCGTTCAGAAATGCAAAATATACTTTTAGATCTTCAGAGTGAATTACATAAAACTATAATATTTATTACACATGATCTTGATGAAGCTCTTAAAATTGGAGATAGAATAGCTATTCTTCGCGATGGAAGCATGGTTCAAGACAGTGATCCTCAAGAGATAATAATGAATCCTGCAGATGAATACGTCTCTGATTTTATAAAAGATATTAATAGAGCAAGGGTCATTCAAGCAAAATCAATTATGACACCAACAAACACAAAAAGCTCTGGTGCCACTGTCAAAGAAGATATGGTGTTAGAAGATATACTTCAAATAATGTCAGATGCACCTTCAAAGCCAGTTACAATTGAAAACTCAAAAGGTAAAATAACTGGTAAGATAGAAATGGTAAATTTAATTGAGGGAATGAAAAGACCTAAATCACTTGGGACAAATATTACTGGCTAGGAGTTAGTCTTCCTATTTGAGTGAGATTAAATCCACTTTCACAAAAATTGTCTGGGTTAATTGCGTTTCTTAAATCAATTAAAATATTTCCTTTCATATGTTTTTTTAATCTTTCCGGTGACAAACTCCTGAATTCATTCCACTCAGTCAAAATTACAAGTGCATCACTATTGTTAATGCAATCTTCAATACTTTCGGTAAATTGGACATTTTGTAATAATTTTTTTGCTTCATCCATGGCTACTGGATCATATGCAGAGATTTGTAAATTTTTTTCTTGAAGTTTGGGGATAATGTCAAGACACGGACTTTCTCTCATATCATCAGTTTCTGGTTTGAATGCTAACCCTAGAATAGATATTTTCTTATTCTCATAATTTTTTCCTAAGGCAGAAATTATTTTTTCTGCCATATCTATTTTTCTTTGAGAATTGTAATTGATCACATTTTCTACAATAGAAATGTTAGAGTTATAATAATTAGCAGTTTTTACAAGAGCTTGAGTGTCTTTTGGAAAACAAGATCCACCATAACCTGGTCCAGGATGCAAGAATTTACTACCAATTCTTTTGTCAAGACCGATTCCTCGTGACACATCATGAACATCCGCCCCAACTTTTTCACATAAATCTGCCATTTGATTAATATAAGAAATTTTAACAGCCAAGAATGCATTACCAGCATACTTAATCAACTCGGCTGTTTTTAAATCAGTAAATAAAATTGGAGTTTCAATTAAATATAAAGGTTTATATATTTTTGAAATTACTTCTTTGGCTTTTTCAGTTTCGTAACCAACAACTACTCTATCTGGTCTCATAAAATCCTCGATAGCATTACCTTCTCTTAAAAATTCTGGATTAGAAACCACATCAAATTTAGCTTTGGGATTTGTTTTTTTAATAATTTTTTTAATTTCGTTTCCTGTTCCAATTGGTACTGTAGACTTTGTAACAACTACTGTATAGCCAATTAAATTATTTGCTATTTCCTCTGCAGCTTCATAAACATATGATAAATCAGCATGACCGTCACCGCGTCTTGCTGGTGTTCCCACTGCAATGAAGACAATGTCTGCGTTCGCTATATTTTTTTTTACATCACTACTAAAAGTAAGCCGATTGGCATCTTTGTTTTTTTTTACTAAATTCTCAAGACCCGGTTCATAAATGGGTATAACATTCTTTTTTAAGTTTGTGATTTTGTCTTTATCTTTGTCTACACAACATACATCAAAGCCAAATTCAGAAAAACAAGTTCCAGACACTAATCCAACATAGCCAGTACCTAACATTGTAATTTTCATGATATATCCTCTTATATTTGAGAAACGAGAAGTTATTGACTGATTGAAAATAAAAAAATAATAACCATATCAATTATTATACTAATTTATAGGATTTGTGAATGAAAATTAAGAAAGCAATTTTTCCAGTTGGCGGATTGGGTACTAGGTTTCTTCCTGCAACCAAGTCAATGCCTAAAGAGATGCTTCCTATAGTTGATAAACCACTTATACAATATGCAGTGGAAGAAGCTGCTAATGCAGGTATTGACCAATTTATTTTTGTTACTAGTCGGGGCAAATCAGCAATAGAAAATCATTTTGATCATTCATTTGAACTGGAAAATAACTTACTTTCAAAAGGAAAAAGACAAACTCTCAAGACTGCACAAGAAATGCTAAAAATCCCTGGGTCTTTTGCTTATGTAAGACAACAAGAACCAGCTGGTCTCGGTCATGCTGTTTGGTGTGCAAGGCATTTGATTGGAGATGAACCAGTGGCTATAATGCTTGCTGATGACTTAATTTATGGTGGCAATACAATTAAGGAAATGATAGCTAATTATAATTCTGGCAATATGCTTGCTGTAATGGATGTAGATAAAAAAGATGTATCTTCATATGGAGTAATATCTCCTGGAAACTTAATAGATAATAATATTACTGAAATTTTAGGCCTTGTTGAAAAACCATCTACAGAAAATGCTCCTAGCAATATGGCTGTTGTTGGTAGATACATTATAGAACCAGCCGTTTTTGATGTCTTAGAACAACAAAATAGGGGTGCTAGTAATGAAATCCAACTTACTGACGCTATAGCAAGTAGAATAGGCTCATCAAATTGTATGGGATATAAATTTTCAGAGGAGCGATTTGATTGTGGGTCTAAATTAGGGTTTATACAAGCTAACATTCGTTTTTCTATTGAAAGGCCAGAGATGAAACAGAACCTTAAAAGTTGGCTAGAACGTGAAATTGTTAGTAAAAATTAATGTTTAAGCATACTTTTAACGATACAATTCTTCGATCCTACGACATCAGAGGTATTTATGAGAAAACCCTAACAGAAAAAGATGCCTTCATGCTTGGTTTTTTCTTTGGCATTACAGTCAAAGAAAAAAATCCAGAGAAAAAACACCCATTAATTGTAGTCGGAATGGATGGTAGATTGTCTAGCCCATTATTAGAAGAAAAACTTACTGAAGGACTTGAAAATTCTGGTTGCGAAATTTATAGAATAGGTCTAGGCCCAACACCAATGCTTTATTTTGCAAGTTATTTCTATAAAGCAGATGGTGCAATACAAGTAACTGGGAGTCATAATCCAAAGAATTATAATGGTTTTAAAATAGTTTTAAATCAAAACTCTTTTTTTGGAGAAGATATTCAAAAACTAGGTAATTTTGCAAATAACGGTTATTCAGAAACATATGATGGTTTTTCGAAATCTGTTAACATATTTGAAAACTATATTAATGAAATTATAAAGCCCCTTAAGAATATTGAAGGTCAACTTCATGAAAAAACAATAGTTTGGGATTGTGGCAATGGGGCATCTGGTCCGTCAGTTGAAATGATAACCACAAAAATTCCAGGAAAACATATTGTTTTATATTCTGAAGTTGATGGTAATTTTCCAAATCACCATCCTGATCCCACTGATGAGTCTACTTTGAAAATTATGTTAAATAAAATGAAAGAGGTAGGTGCTGAACTTGGAATAGCCTTTGATGGAGATGGTGACAGAATTGGTGTTGTTGACAAAAAGGGGAGATCAGTTGCTGGTGACTTATTAACTGCATTTCTTGCAAACTCAATAACTACAAATGATAAAAGTAACCAAACAATAATTTTAGATATTAAGTCAAGTTACATTGCATATGAGAATATTATCTCTCTAGGTTTTAAAGCAGAAATTGGAAAAACAGGACATTCAAATATCAAAAAAAGAATTAAAGAAATAAAATCTCCATTAGCTGGTGAAATGTCTGGTCACATTTTTTTTGGTGACATCTATTTTGGTTATGATGACGCACTTTATGCAGCTATAAGACTACTTACCTTAACAGCAAATAATTTTGAATTGGATAAATTTATATCAACTTTGCCTGAAACATTTATTTCACCTGAAATTAAAGTTATTTGTTCTGATGAAATTAAATTTTTAACTATAGACAATATATCTAAAAAAGTGTTTGAAAAATATGATTCCAATGACGTTATTACACTAGACGGCTTAAGAGTTAAGAATGATAGTGGTTGGTGGTTAATACGTGCAAGTAATACAGAAGAAGCACTGGTAGTTAGATTTGAAGGTAAATCTGAAAAAGGTAAAAAAGAATTATTTTTGGAAGTTAAAAATCTTTTGAAAAATGAAGGATTAACTTTAGATAATTACTAAATAATGATAATAATTTTTTAATTAATACATAGATTGGGGATAAAAATGACTAAAAGATTGATACGTGGTAATTTACAAGTGTCAGAAATTCTTGCTAATTTTATTGAAAATGAGGCACTAATCGGTACAAACATTTCTCCTGATATGTTTTGGGAAAAATTAGAAACAATCTTAAATCAATTTGTTCCTAGAAATAAAGAATTACTTCAAATTAGAAGTGAAATAAAAAGTAAAATAGACAAATTTTATTTAGAAAACGCTAGTAAAGACATTGATCATCAAGAATATATAAACTTTTTAAAGAAAATTAACTATATTGTGCCCGAAGGAGAAAATTTTCAAATCAAGACAGAAAATGTAGATGATGAATTAGCTCTTAAAGCTGGACCTCAGTTAGTCGTACCAGTTACAAATGCTAGATATGCACTTAATGCCGCAAATGCAAGATGGGGAAGTTTATATGACGCACTTTATGGAACAGATGCAATTGCTGAGAGTGACAACGCTGAAAGGTCTGCGTCTTATAACCCTATAAGAGGAAATAAAGTAATTTCATATGCGAAAGAGTTTTTAGATAAAAATTTTCCCTTGCAAAATTGTTCACATAAAGATGTAAATTCATACAAAATTGTTGATAATTCTCTTTTAGTTGAAACCTTAAATGGAATTAATTCACAATTAAAAATAAAAAGCCAATATGTTGGCTATCAAGGTGATGCTAAAAATCCCAGTTGTATTCTTCTGAAAAATAATAATCTTCATATAGAAATATTAGTGAATAAAAAGGGTAATATTGGGACTGAAGATAATGCAGGTGTTGACGATATTATAATTGAGTCAGCTCTAACAACAATACAAGACTGTGAAGATTCTGTAGCAACTGTAGACGCTGAAGATAAAGTATTAGCCTACAGAAACTGGTTAGGTTTAATGAAAGGCAACCTTGAAGATACTTTTGAAAAAAATGGTAAAACAATAACAAGAAAATTAAATTCAGATAAAACATACATCACCTCCTCTGGAGAATATAGACTTCCAGGTAGATCAGTAATGTTAATCCGTAATGTTGGACACCTAATGACAAACCCAGCTATTTTGTTAAAAAATGGGGAAGAAATACCAGAAGGTATTATGGATGCAATGATTACGTCATTAATTGCAATTCATGACATTAAAATCAATAAAATGAACTCTAGAACTGGATCCGTATATATTGTTAAACCAAAAATGCACGGACCAGAAGAAGTCAAATTTGCATGTGATATTTTTGGTGCTGTAGAGGATGCTCTTCAACTAGAAAGAAATACTCTCAAAATTGGTATAATGGATGAAGAAAGAAGAACAACTGTTAATTTAAAAGAATGCATCAGAATGGCACGTGAAAGAACTGTATTTATTAATACTGGCTTCTTAGATAGAACAGGTGACGAAATACACACTGCAATGGAAGTAGGGCCAATAATACCAAAAGGTGAAATCAAAAATGCAAAATGGATTTCAGCATATGAGAATAATAATGTAAAAATTGGACTAGAATGTGGACTTTCTGGTAAAGCCCAAATTGGTAAAGGAATGTGGGCAATGCCTGATCTAATGCATGAGATGTTGAAACAAAAAATTAATCATCCAAAAAGTGGTGCAAATACCGCTTGGGTACCTAGTCCAACGGCGGCTACGCTTCATGCATTGCATTATCACGAAATTAATGTGTTTGATATCCAGAAAGAAAAGTCTAATGATAATAATAATTACTTAAGCGATATACTTTCCGTTCCAGTTTCAAAAGGTCACAACTGGTCTCAGGAAGAAATACAAAAAGAAATGGATAATAATGCTCAAGGTATTCTTGGATATGTAGTAAGGTGGATTGATCAAGGTGTTGGATGCTCTAAAGTTCCAGATATTAATAATATTGGATTAATGGAAGATCGTGCAACTTGTAGAATTTCTAGTCAACACTTATGCAACTGGCTTAAACATGGTATTTTTTCCAAAAATCAACTTGTCAACACAATGAAAAAGATGGCTAAGGTTGTTGATGAACAAAATAAAGAGGATAAAAATTATAACCCTATGTCTAAAGACTACGATAAATCGATTGCTTTTAGAGCATCACTAGATTTAGTTTTAGAAGGAGATGTTAGTCCTTCTGGTTATACTGAGCCAATTTTACATAAAAGTAGATTACAATTAAAATCTATGCTTGATTAACTGCCCTTGCTGCGTGTCTTAAACTATCTATTGGTATAAGCTTTCCAGATCGCTTTATATGCCAAAACGTCCATCCGTTGCAGGCCTGTAGTCCTTGTAAATCAGCACCAACTGAATGTATTGAACCTTTTTTATCTTTAGAAATCAAACTCCCATCTGCTCTAATTTTAGCAGTCCATCTACTTCGAGAATCTTGTAATAATTCACCTGGATTTATTAGCCCTTGTTCTAATAAATGTCCGAATGGTATTCTTGTTTCAGCAGTTTTTCTAGGTGTCTGAATAAGGTCTTTAGTTTCAATTTCTTCTACTTTATTAATTCTTTTTTCAGCTTCTAATGCATATTTGGCATCTTGTTCAATTCCAATAAAATTCCTTCGCAATTTTTTTGCAACAGCTCCAGTTGTTCCAGTACCAAAAAATGGGTCTAAAATTACATCGCCTATATTACTACTTGACATTATAACTCTATTTAAAAGATTCTCTGGCTTTTGCGTTGGATGTATCTTTTTACCATCTTTATTCTTTAGTCTTTCATCACCGGTGCAAATTGGAAGAGACCAATCCGAACGCATTTGTAGATCACCATTTAATGATTTCATAGCTTCATAATTAAATGTATATTTTGATGTCTTTGTTTTTGATGCCCATATAAGTGTTTCATGAGCATTAGTGAACCTTCTACCACGAAAATTTGGCATTGGGTTAACTTTTCTCCAAACCACATCATTCAATAACCAAAATCCTAGATCTTGTAAAATATACCCTAATCTAAAAATATTGTGATAAGAACCAATAACCCAAATACTGCCATTAGGCTTTAATATTCGCCTAGCAGAAGTCATCCATTCCTTAGTATAATTATCATAATCAGATATAGACTTAAATTTATCCCAACTTTCTTTAACACCGTCAACTTTAGTTTGATCAGGTCTTTCAAGTTCTCCATTAAGTTGAAGATTATATGGAGGGTCTGCAAAAATTAAATCCACACTTTCTGCAGGCAATTTATTCATCATCTCAATACAGTCACCAACAACAACTCTATTTAAATAACTATTTAATAACATAATTAATCTTTTGTATATTTAATATCTTGTTTATATACTGTGGATAAAATGATAATTATTTAATAAAGTCAATTACTTAGTTAAATTAATTTAACTTATACAATATGTGTATATTTATTAGTTTATCTTACTATATATAGTAGCAATAGGCTTGAAAGATTTTCTGTGTAAATCTAAAATACCATTTTCTAAAATAGCATTTATATGATTTTTGGTTCCATATCCAAAATTACTATCAAACAAGTAAGATGGATGTTTTTTTGACCATTGCCTCATTACAGTATCTCTTGTTTCTTTTGAAATAATACTTGCTAAAGCAATAGTTTTGCTAAGACTATCACCCTTAACAAGACCTTCAATTGAATATTTATTTAAATGTAATTTGTTAATTTGTAAAAAATTATCCAAATTTTTAAAATCTGGTTTAAATTTTCCATCAACATAAATACAAAAATCTTTATTTCTATATAGTTGTGAGTGTTTTTTTAATTCTTGAGTTAGTGAAAAGATAGACCTCTTCATAGCAATTGCATTTGCATATGAAAGACCATACTTGTCAATTTCCATTACACTAGCAATAGAAGAAGAATATTTAACAAAATTGTCTAATGATAATATTATTTCTTTTCGCTTAGACGATTTTAATTTCTTGCTATCGTTAATTTCTGAATGCAAAGATTTATATTTGGTAAAATCAAACCAACATGCTGTTGACACTAATGGACCAGCCCATGAACCCCTTCCAGCTTCATCAACTCCTATCATAATTATATTTTTGTTATATAAATCTCTTTCTATATCAAAACTTATCATCAATTTTTAGAACGAAAAAATTTATGCTCTTGAAGTCTAGGCATAATTTCTACAAAGTTACATGGTTTATGTCTTATATCCAATTGATATTTCAATATTTCGTCCCATCCATCTTTACACGCAGAAGGAGAGCCAGGTAAACAGAAAATATATTTGCCACACGCAACTCCAGCAAGTGCTCGTGATTGTAATGCGGATGTATTAATTTTTTTAAATGATAACCAACGAAACATCTCTCCAAAACCATCTATAGTTTTTTCAAAAAGTGTTTCCATTACCTCCGGTGTAATATCTCTTCCTGTAAGTCCAGTACCACCTGTAGAAATAATAACATCTATATCTTTATTTTTAAGTAACTTTTTAAATAAATCAGAAATCTCATTAAAATCGTCTTTTACCATTTCTCTTACTGTTACTTTGTGCCCAAATTGAGTAATTCTATTTTGTAAAGTCTCACCTGACTTGTCGTTTTTTAATTCCCTTGTGTCCGAAATAGTCACAACTGCAATATTTATAGGAATAAATTCATTTTCTACCATTATTAATTTTAACTTCCTTTATTTTTGAAAAAAACTTTTGAATCTATAGATTTTCCAGAAGCAAGTGAAAGCAGTACTGTGTTATCTTGATTAAATCTGCTCTTGTATACCCATAAATTTGTAAGCACTAACTTTATATAATTTCTAGTTTCTCTAGCAGGCAAACTTTCCAACATTAGTAGAGTGTCTTTATATTTGTAATTTCTATGTTTTGTCCATTTTTCAAAATTTCCTGGACCGGCATTATAGCTTGCTAACATCCACATTAAATCATTATTTACGATAGGCAAACTAAAGAGAAATTTTATATATTTAGAACCAATTGAAATGTTGTGAGGGGGATTATAAAGCAAGTGATTTTTACTTCTTCTAAGTCTATATTCTCTATTTTTCATTATAAATGCTGCTGTAGAAGGAATTATTTGAAGAACACCCATAGCCTTTGATGAGCTTTTAGCTCTTGGGTTGAACCCTGATTCCTGTCGAGCTATAGCATATAAAAGTGCTTTATCTTTCAAGTCTGATGTATCCATGTTCCAGGTTGGTATAGGGTACAAACCTCCTAAAAGTATTTTATTATGATCATTTCTTAAAATAGCAGCTAGCCTAAAAGTTAATCCTGGCATATTGTTTTTTGATGTGAATGACAATAATTGAGGATAGTCTTTTACATCAAATTTAGGAATAATTTTTCTAAATTCTCTTGCTGCTTTGTAGAATTCATCCACTTCTATTAAGGCTAAAGCCCTAACACCACCCTTATGTTTTAAAATTTTGTCTATAAAATTATGATCATAGCTGGGCAAATCGAAATTAGGCTTATACTTATACCCTAAAGAAGCCATTGCCAATGATCCATAAAAAGTACGTTCTTTTGTAGCTGCTCTTTTCAAAAAATAATTTGCCTCTTTAGGGTTTCCTAATAAAAATGAAATTCTCGATGACCAATAACCTCCACCAGCAATTATTCCTTCAGGTCCCTGAATTTCTGATAATTTATTAAAGAAATATTTCGATAATTTAATATCTTTTATTCTCCATGACGCTAATCCACCAGCCCATAAAGCTAGAGGGTTCGGTTTATCTGTTAAACTTAATGAAAGTCTAGCTTGTCTAATAGATTTGTAATCCTCTTCAAAAATAAATAGTGCATGTGATAATTCTGATCTTAGTTGTGATAATTCATTTTTAGTAAGATACTTTTTTACCTTTTTACTATTTAATAAATCTTCAGCGTATAAAGTTTTTCTTTTATTAATTGCTCTTCTAAATTTTATTGAGGTGGAATAAGAAAAACTTTTATATTTGTAATTATTGATAGGAAATCTTGGCTTTAATACATTTTCTTTGAATGTACCATACCCATTTAAAAAACCAGGTGTTGGTTTTTTTGGACTCTTATAATTATTTGGTTTTCTTTTTAAAGCAATCCTAGTTATCCTAGTAGCATCTGGATGGTCATTGTATTTATCAAGCCAATTTTTTAAATCAGCATATGAGCTTCTCCATCCAGTAGGATGTAAAAATCTTTCAGCATATACATTACCTAATAATATTTTATTATTTAACCTGTTGATTAAATCATCAACTTTTTTCCACTCCTTAGATTTTTTATTTTTAATTGGAAGTTTTTGAATTGCAAAAATTTTTTTATAAATTTTTATATCATCTAATGATAATATTTTTTTAATATTGTTGTTATTTGCAAATGAAATATTAGAAAAAATTAGGAAACTAAAAAAAATAAATGGAAAAACTATTTTTTTATTTTTTAGAATTATCATAACGCAACTAAATTTCTTTAATACTGTCTCTTAATAATTTCATATCCTCCCATGCATATTTTTTCAAATCTGGTCTATTTAACAAATGTGAAATGCTAAAAGTTGGAAGAACAAAAATTTCACAATTAGATTGGGTAGATTTTAATGTTCGCCATTTTCCCCTTATTTTTATAATACTCTCGTTCAATTCTAAAATTTGATAGGTGGGAGTTTCCCCTAAGCATAATATAATTTTAGGTTCCATTATATTTATCAAATTCAAAACAAAGGGTCTACAAATTTTTATTTCTTCATTACTTGGATATCTGTTACCTGGCGGTCTCCAAGGTATACCTTTTACAATGAAAGTTTCATCTATCGTCAATTCAATAGCGTTAAGCATTTTTTTAAATAATAATCCTTTATTTGAAACAAAAGATAGTCCCTTTTTATCTTCTTCCTCATCTGGTGGTCCGTCAATAATTAATATTTTTGAATCTGTGTTACCATAAAATTTAACAAAATTTGTAGATGTTTTTTTTAATTTACAACCTTCAAAGTTTTCGAATAAATGCTCCAATTCCTTGATTTTAATATCTTTATTTTTTTGTATGTTATAATTTTCATTAGTTTTTATATTTTTTTTGTTGCCTTTTAATAAAACAGGCTCTTTGCAAAAAAATTTGTTAGAAACTGTAATGTCTACACCAATTTCCCTGTAAAAATTTAAAACATTGGTAATTATTTTTTGGCTTTTAGTTTCAGTGTAATCCAATTAAAATTTCCTATTAAATTTAATTTAATAATATAAGATAATTTGTATTGATTTTATATTAAAGAAAATAATAACTTTTGGTAAATTTTATGATTAAAAATGCGCTAATTCTCTTTATTTCATTAAATTTGATAGGTTGTAATATCAAATCAAAACTTTCATATATACCCCAAGATCATTACAATCAAAAAAACAATACTTCATATGTAGGAAATTATCTTACCGCTAATTATTCAATTAAAAAAGGGGATGCTTATACTGCTAGTAGAATACTAAATAGAAATCTCAATAATCTAAAGCTTATGGAAATTAAGTTTTTTTCAAATCTAGTTAGTGGAAATTTTAATACTGCTGATAAGGTTTCCCATAAATTAAAAGTTAATGGTAAAATTAATACTTTATATGATTTACCCAAATATATTTTAAAAATTAAAAATAATGATTTTAAGGGGAGTCTAGAGGTTTTTAAAAATCAAAAATTATTTTTTAATGTTGATGATTTAAATAATTTAATCAAATTATGGATTAAGGAAACAGAAAATCAACAAAACGATTTATCAAGAAACAATTATAACAATACATCTGTCCATGAGTTATTAATATTAGAGAATTTTTATAATTCTGATAAACTAATTAAAATTGCCGATTTAATTTATAATAATAATAATAATTTAAATAGTCATGATTTTTTTTTGTTAGCAGGATTTTACTTCAGAGTAAATAATTTCGAAAAATCAAAAGAGATTATAAAATCAAAACTACCAAGTCAGTTTGATAAAATTAACATAATTAATAATTTTTCTAAGAAAAAAAACATATTTAGAAAAGTCCAAAATTTAAGTTTTATTTTAGCTTCTAAAATTTACAACATGATATATGAAGATAGCTCTAAAATAAATAACTCTTATTCTTATCAAAAAATATTGTTAGAGTTTAGTGTTTTTCTGGAACCTAAAATGGACATTTCTAAATATGCGTTAGCAGAAATCTATTCATATGAAAAAACCTATAAAACAGCATTCAGAATTTTAGACACCATACCTGAAAAATCATTTTTTTCTTTACCAGCAAATCTTAAAAAATTAGACATAATAAAATCTTCTAGTTTGAATATAGAGTATAAAGCATTACTCTTCAAAATTATTAAAGTCTGGCCTGATAATAAATTTGTTTTATATAGACTTGCAAATTACTACAAATCGAAATCTTTGTATCATAAGTCTCTAAAAATTTATAAAAAAATTTTAGATCACTATGATACGAATGAACGTGATTTATTTTTATATGCTTCTAATTTAGATAAAATAGGTAAATGGAAAGAAGCAAGAGTTTTATTCTTAGAACTTTTAAGAAAAAATCCAAGTGATACCTTCACATTAAATTATGTCTCTTATAAATTAGCTTTAAAAAATCAAGAATTAGAACTTGCTTTCGATTTAATTAAAAAAGCTTTAGAAATAGATCCTGATAATGGCTATTTTTTGGACACTCTTGGTTGGGTAGAATATAAGAGAAATAATTTTTATTCAGCACTTTACTTTTTAGAAAAATCAGTTTCTATCCTTCCAAGAAGTGCTGAAGTTATAGATCACCTTGGTGATTGCTATTTTATGTTAAATAGAAAAAAAGAGGCTATTTTTGAGTGGAATAAGGCTCTTAAATATGAAACTAACATTAATACAATTAAAAAAATCAAAGAAAAAATAAGACAACATGACCGTCTATTATAATATTTCTGCACCTGCAAAACTTAATTTAAATTTATTCGTAAAACATAAATCAGCAGATGGGCTTCATTTTCTAGAGAGTGATATCTGCTTTTTAGAATTGATTGATAAAATTTATTTAAAATTCAGTCAAGAAGATACTTTTCATCAAAATAAAGAAAATTCATTTTTTATCGACCCAAAAAAAAATTTAATTTGGCAAGCAATCAACAAATTCAGATTTCATACAAACTGGGATAAAAAATTTGAAATTTACCTAGATAAAAATATTCCAATTGGGTCTGGTTTAGGTGGAGGTTCGGCAGATGCAGCAGCAACACTGGTACTTCTTAGAACACTTTTTAACAAAGATAACAATCATAATAAAATACCTATATCCAAAATATTACAAATTGGTGGAGAGTTAGGATCTGACATACCTTCATGTATTATAAGTAAAGATTTAAGGTTAAGTGGTTATGGCAAAGAAATAAAAAGAAAAAAATTTCCAAGTAATTATTATTTCCTAATAATTTATCCAAACATCGAACTATTAACTAAATCTGTATTCCAACATTACTCTGATATTAAAAATTATGATCGTAAATCAAAAGAAATACTTTTTGAAAACATAATCATTCATAATTCTCTTTTACTTTCAGCTATTAGTCTGGCGCCGAAAATTAAAGATATTTTAAATAATTTAAGAAAAATACCTAATCTTGTTGCTTATGGTATGACAGGAAGTGGTTCTACATGCTTTGGTATAGTGAAAAATTTAAAAGATATACCTAATCCAAATAAGTACTTCAATAATAAATATTTTATTTGGTTTGGACAAAAGGCTAATTTCAATTTGAATAGGGTAGGGTTCTCTAAAGTTCTTGAAAATAAATTTTAAATAATGTAATCCAATTGTCAATGGGGCGTAGCCAAGTGGTAAGGCATCGGGTTTTGATCCCGTGTACCGTAGGTTCGAATCCTACCGCCCCAGCCATTATCTAAATAGATAAATACTTTTTAAGTTTCGCGTGAGAAACAAATCTTACTTTAACACCTTCATGTTAGTTAGATTTTCTATACATTCTGTAATAATTTCTTTAGACGTATTCTTAAATTCTGTTAAAATAAGTTTATCAGTTATAAATTCTCTATCAAGAATATATTGTGTTAAATCACAATATTGTTTTGGAACTTCTACAGAATTTTTACCACTTATTAAAAACGATTTATTATCTTTTTTCTCAAATCTGACTGATTTGTCAACATCATATCTAATGCCTTCTAAAACTAAACTTTTTATAGAATATTCTTTAATCTTATAGGGCCAATCATTAATATTTGTATTTAAAATTTCAAGTGTTTCTTCAGAATTAATAATATCAGCCATTTCTTTTGAGAATTTACCCAATATTACTTTTAAATCATTTTTATTCGGGTTTAGCTGGATATCTTGTCTCATAAAATCGTTTAAAATAAATTTCTCCCATAAACTTGACATCAAATCTATTGGCTTAAAATAGGTAAGGCCAAATGCCACATGAATTGCACCATTTTTTGAAGCCAGAGCGTCATGATATTGGCCCCTTGGAATATACAATAGATCGCCAGGTTTTAATGTAACTTGATCAACAAGTTTTCCAGCTCTTTTTATTCTTTCATCTGAACTAATTTTAAAAAAAGGATGATTAATAGGAGAATCTTCAATATTTTCGTAAATATTCCACACTTTTTCACCTTCAAAATGAAATGCAAAAACATCATGCAAATCAAAATGTGGACCAAAGGCTTTATGGCTAGCCATAGAAAAGTATAAGTTTCCTTGACACCTACCTTGAGTTGATCTTTGAAGCTCATCTGATATATTCAATAGGTTTGTATTATACTTTTCAATATCATTTAAAATTATAGAAGCTCCTTTAGAAACTAATTTTTGTACTTTATCTACATCGGGTCTATTATTACTTCCTGTAATATCAATACTCAAAGATGAATAATCATTAGAATTTATTGTTTTTTGATCCAACATCATTTTAAAATTTTTATTATTCCAAATATTAGATTTTGAAAGCATATCATCAAGAATCTCAA
>CACBVW010000002.1:0-95000 GCA_902542765.1 uncultured SAR116 cluster alpha proteobacterium
GAAAACTTTATTCTCTAGAACCTTTAAAATCTAAAAAAAAATTTGTTAAAATTGAAGTCGATAATTTTATTATTAAAATTGCTGAGAAAAAATCTGAATTAAAAAAAGCTCAAGCTCTTAGGTATTCAGTTTTTTTTAATGAAAAAAAAGCTATACCAACAATATTGAAAAAAATTTTAAGATTAGATTATGACAAAGTAGATAAGTTTGCTGATCATCTCATTGTAATAGACAAGAATAGAAAAGGTATTAAAAACAAAATTGTAGGGACCTATAGACTTATTCGCGGTGATGTGGCAGCTCATTCTGGTGGATTTTATACTTCCTCAGAATTTGATTTATCTAAGATATTGAACTCTTACGAAAATAATAAAATACTAGAATTAGGAAGGTCATGTGTTCATCAAGATTATAGAAATGGAACCGTAATGAAACTTCTTTGGAAAGCAATTGCTGAATATGTTAAATTAAATGATATAAAAATCTTATTAGGATGCGCAAGTTTTCATGGGACTGATATATTGAAGTATACTAATGAATTGTCTTACTTAAGAAACAATTTTTCTTTACCAAATGAATTATTAGTAAAAAGTTTGGATACAAAAATATATCCTGCTTACACTGAAATTAATTCAAAAATTAATGATTTAAGAACTTTTGTAAAATTGCCGCCACTTATAAAAGGGTATCTTAGATTGGGTGGAAGGGTCAGTCATGATTGTTTTATTGATCATAAATTCAATACAATAGACCTATGTGTGATTGTAAAAACTGACAATATAGATGAAAAATATAAGAAAAAATATTTAAATTAATAAAATATGATAAGTAAAGAAAATTTTTATCACAGTCCTATAAATAACTTGTCATTTATAGACAACTTAATTTTCTATTTTAAACTTGTATTTTTTACAGTTGTTTTCGCTCTCTTATTAATTTTATCTGTATTACTTGGTAAAATAACACCTTCAATAGAGAAATGGTCGCCGGTTTTATTTCACAAAATGTTACTATGGTTATTGTCTATAGAAGTGGAAGAAGTGGGTAAATCAGATCAATCCAAAAAAAGTAACTTATTTATCAGCAATCATTTATCTTACTTAGATATTCCAATATTGGGATCTAAATTTCCAATGAGATTTGTAGCAAAATCTGAAGTTGAGAGTTGGCCAATTTTTGGTTTTTTAGCCAAGAAAGGTAGATCAATTTTTATAAAAAGAAATAAAACAGATAGTTTTACCCAAAAAAACAAAATACTAAATATGCTATCATCTGGCGAGAAGATTTTTATTTTTCCTGAAGGAACAACATCGGATGGAAATAGGGTTTTAGAATTTAAATCAAGTTCTTTTTCATCAGTAGAAAATCAAAATTTTATAATTCAACCTATAGTTATTGTTTATTCAGATTTAAATGGCATTCCTATTAACAGATGGCTTAGACCTATGATAGCCTGGTATGGAGATATGGACCTTAAGCCACATTTATCTAAATTTATTGGGTTGATGTCAATTAAAGCCAAACTAATCTATTTAGAACCAACAAATACCCAAAATTTTGAAAACAGAAAAGTTTTAAGTAATCATTTAGAAAACAGAATAAGAAAAGTTTATTCTAGCGCTTTATCAAAAAAACTTGCAAAATAATTTTATAACTGGCAGTAAGTATCATTAATTTATGATGAAGTATTAATGAAAAAGCTATTTATTAAAACTCACGGATGTCAGATGAATTTTTATGATTCTGATAAGATGACAGATTTATTAAAAGCTCATGGTTATCAATTAGATGATAATGAAGATGATGCTGATCTTATAGTTTTGAATACATGCCATATACGTGAAAAGGCAGTTGAAAAAACATATTCTGAGTTAGGGCGTATAAGAGATAAAATTAATGCCAGAAAAGAAAAAAATGGAAAAAGATCAATAGTAGCTGTTGCTGGTTGTGTTGCACAAGCACAAGGTAAAGAAATTATTAAGCGTTCACCATGGGTTGATATAGTTGTTGGGCCTCAATCATATCAAAATCTTCCTGAATTAATTGCAAAAGTTGATCCGGTTGGTAAAAATAAAAATATTAATATTGACTTCCCTACTATTCCAAAATTTGACCAATTACATGTCAATATTGAAGAAAAAGGTCCCTCAGCATTTTTAACAATACAAGAAGGATGTGATAAATTTTGTACTTTTTGTGTTGTTCCTTATACAAGAGGAGCTGAATATTCAAGACCTTTGACGTCAATTATAGATGAAGCAAATAAATTGACAGATGTTGGTGTTAAAGAAATTACTTTATTAGGACAAAATGTGAATGCTTGGAACTCAAAGGGTTTAGATAATCAAAATTGGGGTCTTGGTAGATTAATAGATGAACTAGCTAAAATTAATAAACTTAAATTTATTAGATATACTACTTCACATCCTCTAGACATGGACATTGAATTGATAAAATGCCACAGGGATAATAAAAAATTAATGCCTTATCTTCATCTACCTATTCAATCAGGTTCAGACAAAGTGCTCAAAATGATGAACAGAAAACACACAGTAAAAGAATATTTAAAAATTATTGAAAAAGTTAGACACTACAATCCTAAAATTGCAATATCAGGAGATTTTATTGTTGGTTTTCCTGGAGAAACTGAAAAGGATCATATGTCAACCTTAAGTTTAATCAAACAGGTCAATTACGCGCAAGCTTATTCATTTAAATATTCCAAAAGACCTGGAACGCCAGGTAGTGTTTTTCATAATCATGTAGATGAGGATAAAAAGAACTCTAGATTGTATGAAGTTCAAGAATTACTAAGATCTCAGCAATTATCGTTCAATAACCAAACTATTAACTCTTTAATAAAAGTATTAGTGCTTAAAAAAGGAAAGAAAAAAAATCAATATATTGGAAGATCACCATTCAATCAGTCTGTTTACTTTAGTTCTAAAAATGAGAACTTGATAGGATCATTTATAGATTTAAATATTACTGAAGCTTTTCAAAATAGTTTAACAGGTAATATTCTATCTGATTTATAACATTAATATCGAAAGCTTATATGTATTGAATTATAAAATAAAAAAAGAAGAAATTTTACTAGAACTTCCTAGTAATTCACTAATAGCAGTTTTAGTGGGTCATCATAGCATTAACCTTGCAAAATTAGAAAAGTTAATAGACGTAAACATAAACTTGTTTGGTAACCAATTTAATATCTCAGGAAATGCTGAAAATATAAACAAAGCCAAATTAATTATTTCAAATGTTTACAATAAACTATCTCTTAAAAAATCAGATGTTACAGAGTTTGATTTTTCAAATTTTGAGACTGAGTTGAGAATGATAAATGGCATTTCAACTAATCTAAAAATAAATCAAAAAATTGATAAACAAGAAGATTTAAAATTTGAAACCTGGAAAAAAATTATTATCCCTAAGAGTGTTGGTCAAAAAAAATATTTTAAAGCTCTAAATAAATTTGAATTAGTTTTTGGACTTGGACCTGCTGGAACTGGAAAGTCCTACCTTGCTGTTGCAAAAGGTATTCACATGTTGAAAAAAGGTCTTATCGAAAAAATTATTTTAACTAGACCAGCTGTCGAGGCAGGAGAAAGGCTTGGTTTTTTACCAGGTGATATGAAAGAAAAGATAGATCCTTATCTCAGACCCATATACGATGCGTTATATGGAATGATGCCAGCAGATAGAGTTGAAAAAAAAATTCAGTCTGGAGAAATAGAAATTGCGCCTTTGGCATTTATGAGAGGAAGAACGTTCACAAACTCTTTTATCATAGTAGATGAAGCACAAAACACTACATCAATTCAAATGAAAATGGTTTTAACCCGAATCGGGGAAGGTTCCAGAATGGTAATTAATGGTGATTTAAGTCAAGTTGATTTGCCATTAGGTCAAATTTCTGGATTATATGAATCAAAAAAAATACTTAGTAAAATAAAAGATATTGGGATAATATCCTTGGATGCTAATGACGTTATAAGGCATCCAGTTGTTGCTAAAATAATTAAAGCATATGATAACTACACTAATAATTAATATTTAAAAAAGTATTCATGAAAGAAGCTGAACAAGATTATAGAATATGGAAAAATAAAAATTTTGTTGTAGAATCCAGGATAACTTTGTCATTATGGGATGAAATATTAATTAATAATTTTCATGAAAAATTAAACAAAATTTTAAACGAAATTGATGAACAAATTGGTTATGTTTATAGTAATTCAAAAACCCTAATATCAATTTCTTTTTCAGGTGATAAAAAAATTATGGAGCTAAATAGTTTTTTTAGAAAAAAAAATTCATCTACAAATGTACTTTCTTTTCCTTCTAATAATAAATTTAATAACACTTTATTTTTAGGTGATATAATTTTTTCAATTGAAACTATTCTTAAAGAAGCAAAAAGTTATAATATAACTGTAGAAAATCATTTAATCCATCTGTTTGTTCATGCAATTTTACACTTATTAGGTTATGAGCACGAAACAGAAGAACAAGCAAAAAAAATGGAAAATTTAGAGATAAAAATATTAAGTAATCTTCAAATAGATAACCCATACAATTGAATTAATAATGGATAATAAAGAACTAAATCAATGAAAATTAACTTTCCAAGTTTCTTTAAGAAAATAAATTCTAAAAATTTAAATAAAGATCTTGATCAGGAACTAGAGCAATTTGTTGCTAAAAGAATAAATGCAGATGATTCTAATGGAAAAACATTAAGTCATGAAAATGAGCTACTAAAAAATCTAGCTGGCTTGCGAGGAATAAACGCTTCAGACGTAATGGTTCCCAGAGTTGATATAGTATCTGTAGCAATGTCGGATGATTTTAATGAAATAGTAAAACAGTTAATTAAAACAAATCATAGTAGAGTTCCTGTAAGAAATGAAAGTTTAGACGATATAGTAGGTATACTTCATATCAAGGATGTACTGGCTAATTTATTTTCAAAAGAAAAACAAAATATCAAAACTTTGTTGAAAAAGCCAATTTTTGTCTCTCCATCAATTAGTTTATTAGATTTGCTGTATGAAATGAGAATAAAAAGACGTCATTTAGCTCTAGTTGTAGACGAATATGGTGGCATAGATGGCTTAGTTACAATAGAGGATTTAGTTGAAGAGCTTGTTGGTGAGATTGAAGATGAACATGATTTATCCTCAGAATGTAGATTAGAAAAAATGGAAGACGGGTCAATAGTTGTTGAAGCAAGAATAATTATTGATTTGCTTGAGAATTTTATTCAATCTATAAGAAAAGAAGATTTAAATGAGGAAATAGAAACATTAGGAGGCTTTATTGTAAGTATTGCTGGGAGGGTGCCGGTAAAAGGTGAAGTAATTAAGTACTCTCCTTCAGGATTAAAATTCGAAATATTAGAAGCTGATCCAAGAAAAGTTACATTAGTTAAAATTACTGGACTTAATAAAATGACATACTTAAATAAATTAGAATTATAAATTTATAAATGAATAAGTTTCTTGCTTCACCGAAATTTAATTATTTGTCACTTTATATTTTTGGGGCTATTGCAACTTTTTCAATTCCTCCCTTTTCAATTCTTCCTCTTTTTATTGCTATTGGTTTTGGTCTTTATCGAATAAATTTTCAATCTTCATTAATTCAGATTTTTCTTTCTGGCTGGTTTTTAGGATTTGGCTGGTTTTCATTTGGTTTATATTGGATTGGCTCAGCCTTTTTTATGGCAGACACTTATCATGTCTTCTTAATGCCTATTGCTATTATACTTCTGCCAAGCTTACTAGCAGTATTTTGGGCTAGCGCTTGTATTTGTGCTAAACTTATTAATAGAAACACAAAATTTTCTATTCTGTATTTAATTGTTTTTTTATCATTATTTGAATACTTAAGAGCACAGGCGTTTACTGGTTTTCCATGGTTAATGCCTTCAATGATATTTGCATCAAATGTTTATTTAATTCAAGTATTTTCATTTGTTGGAAGTTTCTCAACAAACATAATAGTTTTAACATTAAGTATTTTACCATTTATTTTTTTTTCAAATTTTAAAGGAAAAAATGCTCTTTCATTAATTTTATTAATACCAATAGCAATTTTACTTTTCTTTGGAATTTTAAGATATTTTAATAAAAGTTTTCTAAAAAACACTGATCAATTAGTTACCATTGTACAACCTAACATTAAGCAAAAAAACAAATGGATTTTAAAAAATAGAGAACAACATTTAAATAATCTGACAGAGTTGTCTATTAAAGATCGTAATAGTTTAAATAATAAAAATAGAATAATAATTTGGCCAGAAACTAGTTTTGAAGGATCAATCCCAAGTGAAAAAAAGTTATTATCTAATATTAGTGAAAAAATATTAAAAAATAAAAATACAACATTGATATTAGGTCTTCTGCGAACTGATGAAAATAAGGTTTTCAACTCACTTGTTTTTCTAAATTCTAAGGGAGAAATAATACATAATTATGACAAAATAAAATTAGTACCATTTGGAGAATACATACCGTTTAGGCAATATTTAGGTACTTTGACAGAAATGTTGGCGCCAAAAGACTTTACTAGTGGTAATTTAAAATTAAATCCATCTATTAATGGCTTTGAAAATATTATTACATTAATTTGTTATGAAATCTTATTTACAAATGAAATAGTTAGAAGACTCTCTAAAAATACTAACTTATTGATTAATATTACAAATGATGCATGGTTTGGTAAAACAATTGGGCCATATCAGCATTTAATTCTTGCTAAAATAAAGGCTGTAGAATTTGGTTTGCCACTAGCAAGAGTAGCTAATACTGGCATTTCAGCTTATGTTTCACCATACGGAGAAATAATTGGTAGAATTTCTCTTGATAAGAAGGGAGTAAAAACTTTTCATCTAACTCCTGCATTGAAAAATACGTTATATAAAATTTACGGAGAATACATTTTTTTTGTTTTAATTTTAATTTTATTAATTATAAACACTATATATAATTTTTATTTCCAAGGAAAAATATTAAATGAAAAATAATTATTTTTTTACCTCCGAATCTGTTTCAGAAGGTCATCCTGATAAAATTTGTGATAGGATATCAGACGCTGTTGTAGATTTAATGTTAAAAAAATACCCAGAGGCAAGGGTTGCATGTGAGACAATGGTATCAACCAATAGAACAATAATTGCTGGAGAATACAGACTACCAAAAAAAATCAGTATTACTAATGAAGAAATTGAAAAATTAGTGAGGAAAACTGTTTATGATATTGGTTACGAGCAAGAAGGATTTCATTGGGAAAAAATGCACTTTGAATGTCATCTTCATTCCCAATCTTCAGACATTGCTATTGGTGTAGACAAATCAGGTAACAAAGATGAAGGTGCAGGTGATCAAGGTTTAATGTTTGGCTATGCTTGTAATGAAACTGATGCGTTAATGCCTGCTCCAATTTATTATTCACATAAGATATTAAAAGAATTGGCAAAAATAAGACATAATGATAAAAATTCTATTTTGTTACCGGATAGTAAGTCACAAATAACACTAGAATATGAAAATGATAAACCTATAAGAGCATCTTCTGTTGTTGTATCAACACAACATAAAAAAAATTGTTCACAAAAAGATATCCGTGATATCGTAAGGGAAACTGTTAATAATGTTTTACCAGTAGGTTGGATGTGTCCAGAGGATGAATTTTATGTTAATCCGACAGGAATTTTTGAAATTGGAGGGCCTGATGGAGATGCTGGGCTTACTGGAAGAAAAATTATCGTAGATACTTATGGTGGAGCATCACCTCATGGTGGTGGAGCATTTTCTGGTAAAGATCCTACTAAAGTTGATAGATCTGCTGCTTACCTAACAAGATATTTGGCTAAAAATGTTGTTGCTGCTGGCCTTGCATCTAAATGTACAATACAAATTGCTTATGCAATTGGTATTTCTAAACCATTATCTCTATATGTTAATACTCAAGGAACAGGAAAGATTAAAGATAATGAAATAGAAAAAATTCTAATTGATTTAGTTGATATGTCTCCAAGAGGAATTCGAGAACATTTAAAACTAAATAACCCTATTTATGTTCCAACTTCTGCATATGGGCATTTTGGGAGGGTTCCAGATGAAAATGTTATAGGTTCTTTTTCTTGGGAAAAAACTGATCTTGTCAATGATATTTTGAAAGACATATAATAAGATTGAAAATCAATAGTTTCACTGAAAACCCTCAATTTTATGGTAGAAGAAGAGGTAGAAAATTGTCAAAATCTGGTCAATTGGCAATAAAATATGGAGAACATTATTTTATTAAAAAAGGAGAAATTTCTAGTATTTTTAACTATCAAAAAAATATAGTCCTTGAAATTGGTTTTGGAGATGGTGAAAATTTAATTAATTCTGCAAAGTTAAATTCTAATTTTTTTTACATTGGTGCCGATCCCTTTTTAAATACAACAGCTAAATGTTTAGGTAAAATTCTTGAATATAAATTAAAAAATATTTTTATTTGGCCAGATGATATTAGAAAAATTTTAAATTTTTTTCCTGATAATAGCGTTTCAGAAATAAAAATACTTTTTCCTGATCCATGGCCCAAAAAAAAACATAGAAACAGAAGGTTGATACAGAACGAGTTTATAAAAACAATATATCCAATCATCAAACACCAAGGAACTGTTACTATTGCTACAGACCATGATTTATTGAAAAAATGGGTGTTAGAAAAATTTCAAAACTTTAAAGAATTTGAATGGTTAGTTAAGAATTCAAATGATTGGCGTTTAAGGCCTAAAGACTGCTTTCAAACAAAATACGAACTTAAATCAATTAATCAAAACAGAAAACCTAGTTGGTTTATTTTTAAAAAAAAATAAATACATCCTATTGTTTAAGCAAAGTTATTGATTTTTTCATAAAAAAAATTTATTGTATTGCTAAGAGTGAGTCATTTGACTCGCTTTTTTTATTTATGGAATTTTAGCTCATGGTTGAAGAACAAATAAGAGACCTTTTGTTATTAAGATTAAAGAATTTGGGATATCATCTTATTCGCGTTAAGCTTACTAGTGTTAACGCAAAAAAAACATTGCAGATCATGGTAGAGAGAATTAAAGATAAAAAAATGGATATTGAAGATTGTGTTTTTTTGAGCAAGCATATATCCACTTTTCTAGAAGTTGATGATCCAATAAGTTCTTCTTATATTTTAGAAGTTTCTTCTGGAGGATTGGCAAGACCTTTAACTATAGTAGATGATTATGAATCATTTAAATATAATAAGGCAAAGATAGTATTAAAAGAAAAGTTTTTAGGAAAAAAAACTTATAAGGGTTTTCTTAAGGGGATTGATAAAAATGGTAAAATTTTACTTGAAACTGAAAATCATAAAATAAAATTTAATTTTTTAGAAATTGAAAAAGCTAATATTGACCCAAACTGGGCAATTGAAAACAATTCATTTAACTAGTCTATTTTAAATAAGGAACCATAATGGAAGTTAAAGCCATACCAAGATTAGAACTTTTACAAGTAGCAGAAGCTGTGTCTAGAGAAAAATCAATTGACAAAGAAGAAGTAATTACTGCTATGGAAGAAGCAATAGAGAAAGCAGCAAGGTCAAAATATGGCTTAGAAAGAGATATAAGAGCAAATATTGACAGAAAAAATGGTTCAATAAATATTGCTCAATTTACTGAAGTTGTTGAAATTGTTGAAAATGAGTCTACTCAAATGACGTACAACGAATCCCAAAGAAGAAAATTAAATGTTGACATTGGAGAATTTTATAAACAATCACTGCCACCAATCGATTTTGGAAGGATTGCTGCACAAACCGCAAAGCAAGTTATTTCTCAAAAAGTAAGAGAAGCTGAACGTCAAAGACAATTCCAAGAATATAAAGATCGTGTAGGTGAAATTGTTGTTGGAACAATAAAAAGAGTTGATAATCAATCAGTTATAATTGATTTAGGTAGAGCAGAAGCTATAATTAAAAAAGATCAAATGATACCAAGAGAACAATTGAGGCCTGGTGATAGATTAAGGTGCTTTATAATAGAGGTAAGTGAACAAACGAAGGGTCCTCAAATATTTTTATCAAGAGCTTCAAATGATTTTTTAGCTGCCTTATTTACTCAAGAAGTTCCAGAAATTTACGATGGTATCATAGAAATAAAAGGTGTTGCGAGAGAACCAGGGAGCAGGGCCAAAATTTCAGCCTTTTCTAATGATCCTAGTATTGATCCGGTAGGTGCGTGTGTTGGAATGAGAGGATCAAGAGTGCAAGCGGTAGTTAGCGAGTTACAGGGTGAAAAAATTGAAATAATTCCATGGACAGATGATCCTGTTACTTTTGTAATTAATGCTTTAGCGCCTGCTGTTCCTTCAAAAGTAGTTATGGATGAGGATGCAAATAGAATGGAAGTTGTTATTCCTGATGATCAATTGTCTTTAGCCATAGGTAGAAGAGGTCAGAATGTAAGATTGGCATCACAATTGACTGGTTGGTTTGTTGATATTTTGACTGAAGCAGAAGAGTCAGAAAAAAGACAGGAAGAATTTTCAGAAAGAAGTAAGATTTTTATTGAAGCTCTTGATATTGACGATGTTATTGCTCATCTGATGGTAAGTGAGGGTTTTGTTACAATTTCCGATATTGCAGAAGCTTCTCTTGAAGAATTAATGTCAATCGAAGGTTTTGATCAAGACATATCCACAGAGTTAAGTGAAAGAGCCAAGAACTTTGTAAAGATGGACAATCAAAGAATAGATAACGCTCTCAAAGAACTTAAAGTAGAAGAAGATTTATATAATTTTTCTGAGCTGAGTAAATCAAATATTTTAACTTTAGCAGAAAATAATATTAAAACTTTAGATGAACTAGCAGAATTAGACAGTGGAGAACTTTTTGGTATTTTAGGTGAAAAAGTTTTTATAAACGAGGATGATGCCGGTTCAGTTATAATGAAAGCCAGACAACATTGGTTTACAGAAAATGAAGTTGAAGATTAATTTATAGTTAAAGGAATTTTTGTTATGGAAGATAAAGTAAATGGAGAAAGAAAAAAATTAAGTCTTTCTTCTGGTGGAAAATTGACATTAAAAAATTCTATTTCTGCAAATAAATCCCCTAATAGTATTACAGCTAACTCAAGAACAGGCAGAGGCACTGTTCAAGTAGAAGTAAAAAGAACTAAAAGACTTTCTAATCGAATAAATGTAAATGAAAATACATCTCAAGAAAACACTTCAGGTTTAAGTGCTAAAGAAATTCATGCTCGAAGTCGAAAATTACAAGAGGGTCTTGCTAAGACTGCAGCTGAAGCAGAAATAATTGCCTCTGAAAAGATAGAAAAAGCTAAACTAGAAGAGGCTCGTATTGCTGCTAATGCACTAGAAGCTGCAGAAGCGGCATCATCTTTAGCACCTAGAGATAAAATGTTGGCTAGAAGAAAAGCAGAGACTGAAGAAATACTTGAGATAAAAAAAATTGAAGAAGAGCAACTTAAACTACAAATAGATGCAAAAAAAGCAGAAGAAGCTGCACTGCAGGCTGAAAAAGATAGACAAAAACTTGGTGACACTGAATTGTTGCCAAATACTAATAAATCATGGACAGGTCATAAGGTTCAGGAAAAAGAAATTTTTAGAGAAAATTTAAAGAAACCGTCTTGGAGCCGTGGTTTTCAAGAAAAAAGACAGGGTAAAATGACAATTGCCCGAGCTTTAGACTCAGAGAATGTTCGAGTAAGATCTCTCGCGTCAATAAAAAGAAGGCGCGAAAAGGTCAGAATGCAAGCGGATCAAACACCTGCTGTTAAACAGTTTAGAGAAGTTATTATTCCGGATTCAATAACAGTTTCAGAGTTAGCTAATAGAATGACCGAAAAAACTGCTGACGTAGTTAGAGAATTGATGAAAAATGGAATTATGGCAACTGCAACTGAGGTAATTGATTCTGATACAGCTGAATTAATCACAACCGAATTTGGACATAAACCAAAAAGAATTTCTGAATCTGATGTAGAATTAGATCTTGGTTTAGAAGAAAGTAATCCTAATAACTTAGTTTCTCGTCCACCAATTGTTACAATAATGGGTCACGTAGATCATGGAAAAACTTCTTTGTTAGATGCTTTGAGAGAGAGCAAAGTGGCTGATGGAGAGGCTGGTGGGATCACTCAACATATAGGAGCTTACCAAATTACAACTAAGACGAATTCCAAGATATCTTTTATAGATACTCCTGGGCACGAAGCTTTTACAGAAATGAGGGCTAGAGGAGCCAATGTAACAGATATTGTGATTTTAGTTGTTGCAGCAGACGATGGTATTAAACCCCAAACCATTGAAGCTATTAAACACGCTAAAGCTGCAAATTGTCCAATAATAGTGGCTGTTAACAAATGTGATAAACCTGAAGCTAATCCACAAAAAGTAAGAACTGAATTACTTCAACATGATCTGATTCCAGAGGAGATGGGAGGTGATATTCAATGTATTGATGTGTCTGCTAAAAATAAAAATGGATTGAACGATTTAATTGATGCGCTAGAGTTGCAAGCTGATCTAATGGAGTTAAAGAGTGATCCAACAATAAGCGCTAACGGAGTAGTTGTTGAATCTAAAGTTGAACGAGGCAAAGGTTCAGTTGTAACATTGCTTGTAAAAGCTGGAACATTAAACGTAGGAGATATTATTGTAGTAGGAACAGAATCTGGAAAAGTCAGAGCTTTATTAAATGATGAAGGTAACAGAATAAAGAAAGCAGGACCATCAATGCCCGTAGAGGTACTTGGTTTATCAGGTACGCCAGATGCAGGTGATTTGGCGCATGTTGTCGAATCTGAATCAAGGGCTAGAGAAATTGCAGATTACAGACTAAGAAAGTCGAAGCTAAAAGAGGCAAAATTGACTGCTAGAGGTTCTGTTGAGCAAATGTTAGCTAATATACAGGCAGGTGAAACCTCTGAATTACCCGTCATTATTAAAACAGATGTACATGGATCTTTAGAAGCAATTAAAGCTGCATTAGAAAAAATAGGTAATTCAGACGTAAGTATTAGAGTTCTATCTGGTGCAGTTGGGGCTATAAGTGAATCTGATATTACATTAGCATCTGCATCCTCTGCACTTGTGTTTGCATTTAATGTAAGAGCAATACCGCAGGCCCGAGAATTATCTAGAAGGGATAATGTTGAAATTAGGTATCACTCTATAATTTATGAATTAATTGAAGATGCAAAATTAGCATTGACCGGAATGTTAGATCCAGATTTACAGGAGAGTTTTATAGGTTATGCTGAAATAAAACAAGTATTCTCTGTTTCTAAAATTGGCAAGATTGCTGGATGTCTTGTGACTGATGGCATCGTTAAAAAAGGATGTAGCTTCCGTTTGCTTAGAGATAACACTGTAATTCATCAAGGAATGTTAAAAACTTTAAGAAGATTTAAAGATGAAGTAAAAGAGGTACGTGAAGGCACTGAATGTGGAATGGGGTTTGAAAATTACAATGATATCCAAGAAGGTGATGTAATGGAATGTTTTGAAGTTAAAGAAGTCGCAAGAAGTTTAGAGTCAATCGATAAAAAAGTTGGGTAAACATTGACAAAATGGTTAATAATTTTTTATTTAATTCTAATAAAAAATCTATAAATAATTCTATAAAATCTCAAAGGCAACTTAAAGTTGGTGAGGAGCTGAGACATTTAATTTCAGATGCACTCCTTCGTAGTAGTTTTTATGATGAACATATTGAGAATAACAATATCACTATAACAGAAGTTAACGTAAGTCCAGACTTAAAAAATGCTAAAGTCTATGTGATGCCCTTAGGAGGAAAAAAAAAAACAGATGTTTTAAATAGTTTAAATAAAGCTACAGGTCGTTTAAAAAAAATAATATCTAGCAATTTGAGCCTAAGACAAACTCCAAAGCTTATATTTAAGATTGACGAAACATTTGAGTATGCAAAAAAAATAAACGATATACTTGAAAAAATAAAAAAATAAATATTTTTATTATATGACTAAAAAAAATTCTAACAAAGCAAGTGGCTGGATAATACTAGATAAACAAAGTGGAATAACTTCTCGTCAAGCTATTTCTAAAATTTCCAAAATTTTTAATTTTAAGAAGATTGGGCACGGCGGAACTTTGGATCCATTAGCTACAGGTGTTTTACCAATAGCTGTGGGTGAGGCAACAAAACTAATTTCCTTTGTACAGAATAAAAAAAAAAAATATTCATTCACGCTTAGATGGGGTGAGGCAACGGATACTGACGATAGTGAGGGAAAGATAACAAAAAAATCAAACTCACGACCAAATAAAGAAGAAATTGAAAATGCATTATTTTCATTTATTGGTAAAATTTACCAAATACCTCCAAATTTTTCAGCTATTAAAATTGACGGTGAACGTTCATACAATTTAGCAAGAAAAAATATATCAGTAAGGCACAAACCAAGACAAATTGTAGTACATGAATTTACTCTAAAAAAAATCTTAAATATTGACTCTGCTGAGTTCGAAGTAATATGCGGAAAGGGAACATATATAAGATCATTGGCTAGGGACCTAGCAGAAAAGTTAAACACAAAAGGTCATGTAATAAAGTTAAGAAGACATTTTGTTGGAAATTTTAATGAAAAAGATAAGATTTTTATAGATTTTTCTAAAGAAATAATTCATAGTCCAGCAATTTTAAAAAAAATAATACCAATCGAAAAAGTGCTAGACGACATCCCGGCACTCTTTTTAACTGAAACAGAAGCAATGATGCTTAGGCAAGGACAAAAAATAAAATTAAATTCATTAAATTTTAGAAAGCATTTTATAAAAGAACATCCAAACTATCAAGAATTTGAAACAGCCTACACTGTAAACGAAAAAAAACTCGTTGCTCTTATTGAGATTGATAATGGATTGGTCAAGCCAAAACGTGTCATCAATTATTAAATAGAAAGGTAAATATGATGTCGATTGATAAAAACCAAACAACTAAAATTATTAAAGACTTTGGTAGTAACGAAACTGATTCTGGATCAGCTGATGTACAAGTAGCAATATTAACTGAAAGAATTAAAAATTTAACTGAGCATTTAAAAACACATAAAAAAGACTTTGGATCTAGAAGAGGTCTTTTAAGTATGGTTGGACAACGAAGAAATTTATTAAAATACATCAAAAATAAAAATGAAGATAGATATACAAATCTTATTAAAAAACTTGGTTTAAGAAGATAATTTAAAACTTAATTATAGATATTTTAAAGATGAGAAGTTAGAGGAAGTATTATGTTTGAAGTTTATAGAAAAGAAATTACGTGGGGTGGTAAATTACTAACATTTGAGACAGGTAAAATTGCTCGTCAAGCTGATGGTGCAGTAATGGTTACATATGGAGGCACTACAGTTCTATGTACAGCAGTTGGTTCTCCATCAGCCAAACAAGGCATGGATTTTTTCCCTCTGACAGTGAATTATCAAGAGAAAACTTTCGCTGCTGGCAGAATTCCTGGAGGATTTTTCAAAAGGGAGGGACGCCCTTCAGAAAAGGAAACTCTTGTATCAAGGTTAATTGATAGACCTATTAGACCTTTATTTCATAAAAACTATAAAAATGAAACACAAATTATAGCAACTGTTCTCGCACATGATATGGAAAATGATCCAGACATTGTTGCCATGATAAGTGCATCTGCTGCATTAACTATTTCTGGATTGCCCTTCATGGGTCCTATTGGTGCTTGCAGAATTGGATGGGATGGAAAAGACTATATTTTAAATCCAACCATTGAACAAATGAAGGAACAAAGTCTGGATTTGGTTGTTGCTGGTACAAAAGAGGGTGTATTAATGGTAGAATCAGAGGCCTCAGAGCTTTCTGAAGAAATAATGCTGGGTGCTGTTGATTATGGTCATAAAGAAATTGGAAACGTCATTAAAGCTATAATCGAATTAGCTGAAGTTGCTGCGAAAGAACCCCGACCTTTACCTGAAGAGCCTTCTCAAAAAAATGAATACTCAAAATTAATTAAGCCATTTAGAAAAAAGCTTGAAAAAGCATACAAAGAAATAGATAAAAGTAATAGGTCAAAATTATTATCAGAAATAAGGAATGAAATTTTGTCAGAGTTTGATGAGACATCTGATCATGTCTTAATATCGTCTTTAACAAAAGATTTAGAAGCTGATATAGTAAGAGGAAGTATTCTTAAAACAAAGAAAAGAATTGATGGTAGAGATACTAGTACAGTTAGACCAATTGTAGCAGAAGTTGGAACTTTACCTAGGGCTCACGGTTCTGCCCTTTTTACAAGAGGAGAAACACAGGTTCTAGTAGTTGCAACCTTAGGAACTGGTCAGGATGAACAAATAATTGACGCGCTGGAAGGTGAATACAGGTCAAAATTTATGTTGCATTATAATTTTCCACCTTATTCTGTTGGAGAGGCTGGAAGAGTTGGTTCTCCTGGTAGAAGAGAAATTGGACATGGAAAGTTAGCATGGAGAGCAATTAATCCTTTACTGCCTTCAGAAGATGATTTTCCTTATACAGTAAGGGTGGTTTCTGAAGTAACAGAATCTAATGGTTCATCTTCTATGGCAACTGTTTGCGGAACTTCTTTAGCGTTAATGGATGCTGGTGTTCCAATTAAGAAACCAGTTGCAGGAATAGCTATGGGTCTAATTAAAGAGAAAAAACAATTTTCTGTTCTTTCAGATATTTTAGGTGATGAGGACCATCTCGGAGATATGGATTTCAAAGTTGCTGGAACCACAGATGGCATTACTAGCCTTCAAATGGATATTAAAATTACTTCTATTACAAAGGAAATTATGAAAATTGCTTTGGAACAAGCTAAAGAAGGAAGAATTCACATATTAAGTGAAATGAGTAAAGCAATTACATCTTCTAGAGAAGTTTTAGCAGACACAGCACCTAAAATTACAACTTTAAAAATAAAGTTAGAAAAAATTAGAGATATTATAGGACCTGGTGGAAAGGTAATAAGAGAGATATGTGAAACAACGGGTGCTAAAGTTGATATCGAAGATGATGGAACAGTAAAAATTGCTGCTTCAGATAATGAATCCTCAGAGGCTGCATTAAAGAAAATAAATGATATAGTCGCTGAAGCTGAATTAGGGGTAATTTATACTGGCAAAGTAGTTAAAACCGTTGACTTTGGTGCTTTTGTAAATTTTCTTGGAACAAAAGATGGTTTAGTTCATATTTCTGAATTACAAAATGCAAGAACTGAAAAAACTACGGATATTTGTAAAGAGGGAGATACTGTTAAAGTTAAAGTTATCGGTTTTGATGATAGAGGAAAAGTAAAATTGTCAATGAAAAGAGTAGATCAAGAAACTGGTGTAGATATTGAAAATGTAAATCATGATAATAAATAAAATAAGGTATATATTATGAATAAGGTAATTCCAAAAACTGAATGGATAAAAACATGGTCAGAAAATGGCGTGGGTTGGATACAGTTAGATCATGAAAATAAGCTCAACCCTTTGTCAGCTTCATTTATTTTAGCTATTAAAGATGCGGCTGAAAAATTTGATAATGATCAGTCGATTGGCTGTATTGTTCTAACAGGTTCTGAAAAAGCATTCGCAGCTGGTGCAGATTTAAAAGAAATGATTAAACTTAATTATGCCTCTGTGACTGAAAGCAGATATATTGAGAATGGATGGCTTAATATACCTAAAATTCAAACACCAATTATTGCTGGTGTTAAAGGTTATGCATTAGGAGGAGGTTGTGAGCTTGCTATGATGTGTGATTTTATAATAGCTAGAGATGATGCTAAATTTGGACAACCTGAAATTAATATTGGTGCAATACCGGGTGCTGGGGGTACTCAGAGACTTACAAGATCAATTGGTAAATCGAAAGCCATGTTAGCTGTACTTACTGGAGATATGATGTCAGCAGATGAGGCTGAAAATTGTGGTTTGGTTGCTAAAGTATTTAAGGGTGAAGAGTTTGATCTTTCTCTAAAAGGTATAGCGGTTAAAATTGCCAATCAATCAAAGCCGTTAGCTAAGCTAGCTAAACAAGCCGTAAATGTAGCCTTCGAAACAACATTAGAAGAGGGTATTCGGTCTGAAAGAGCCCTATTTTATTCAACTTTTGCACTAGAAGATCATGTTGAAGGTATGGGAGCTTTTTCAGAAAAGCGCAAACCATTATGGAAAAACAAATAATTTAAAAAATTATACTAAATCTTCATGTTTAGGTATGGCGACACTATGTAATCCACCATCAACGTGATGAATATTTCCTGTAACTCCAGATGACAATTCAGATGTTAAGTATAATGCGGCGCTCCCAACTTCTTTTAACTGTGGATTAAATTTAAGAGGTGCGACATTTTCTGAATATCTAAATACATGTCGAGCTCCTGAAATTGCTGCGCCAGCCAGGGTTTTTACCGGGCCTGCAGATAAAACATTTACTCTAATATTATTCTTACCTAAATCCATAGCTAAATATTTTATTGAAGCCTCCAATGCTGATTTTGCAACACCCATGACATTATAATTAGGTGTTGTTCTTTCAGCACCAAGGTAAGATAGCGTCAATAAACTACCACCTTTTAAAGACATAAGCGGCAAAGATGATTTTGCAATTCTTGTAAAACTGAATGCAGAAATATCTAAGGAGTTTAAAAAATTTTCCCTGCTACAATTAATATATTTTCCTTTTAATTCTTCTTTGTCAGAATATGCAAGAGCATGAACAACAAAGTCTATTTCTCTCCAGATTTTAGAAAGTCTTATAAACATATTTTCAATAGAATTAAAATCACTCGTAGTCTTAGATACATCGCATTCAAAAAATTTATCTGATTTAATAGAGTTCATCAATGGTAATAATCTTTTCTTAAATCCTTCATTTTGATAAGAAAAAGCCAGTTCAGCACCATTATCAGCTAATGTTTTTGCAACACCCCAAGCAATTGAACGTTCATTTGCGACGCCCATTATTAGGCCTTTTTTACCATTCATTATAGACATAGTATTTTCTCTTAATTAAATTTAGAAAATGCAAGGCAGGCATTTGTTCCACCAAAGCCAAAGGAATTAGATAGTGCCAAATTAATTTCAATTTCTTTTATTGTTTCTCTAGGTATTTCAATTGACCCAATTTCTGGATCATCGTCACTTATATTTGCCGAACCAGATATAAAATTATTGTTCATCATAATTAAGGTATAAATAGCTTCGTGAACACCTGTCGCTCCTAAAGAATGACCTGTTAGAGACTTTGTGCTCGTTAGTTTTGGAAGATACTCTTTATCTTTAAAGACTTCTCTTACGGCATGAAGTTCTTGCATGTCACCAACTGGTGTGCTGGTTCCATGGGCATTTATATAATCAACTTTTTGATCAATGCCCTTGAGTGCTTCATTCATACATCTTATTGCACCTTCACCGCTTGGAGCAACCATGTCATAGCCATCCGAATTAGCACAATGTCCAACAATTTCACCATAAATTTTAGCACCTCGAGCTTTTGCGTGTTCAAGTTCTTCTAGAACAAGCATACCTCCACCACCAGCAATTACAAAACCATCTCGATTTAAATCATAAGGTCTTGAGGCTATTTCTGGTGTCTCGTTGTACTTACTTGACATGGCTCCCATTGCGTCAAAAAGAACAGACAATGTCCAATCTAATTCTTCACCACCTCCAGCAAACACAATATTTTGATTACCATATTTAATTTGATCAGCTCCAATGCCTATACAATGAGCTGAGGTAGAACAAGCAGAAGTTATAGAAAAGTTTACACCTTTAATTTTAAAAAAGGTTGCAATACAGGCAGATACAGACGAACTCATACACCTTGGAACCATAAATGGTCCTACCCTCTTAGGACCTTTTTCTCTTGCTACATCAAATGACTGGAGTAAGTTTATAGTGCTTGGTCCGCCAGAACCTGCAATTAGTCCTGTTTTTGGGTTAGAGACTTCTTCAGAAGAAAGTCCTGAATCTTTGATTGCTTGTTCCATAGACAGTACAGAATAAGCTGCACCTGGACCCATAAACCTAAGTTGTTTTTTGTCAACATGATCTTCTAGATTAAGTTTTACATCACCATGGATTTGACTTCGAAAGCCCATTTCTTTATAAACATCAGCTTGAACAATTCCTGATTTTTGGTTGACTAAGGAGTTCTTAACTTCTTCTACATTATTACCTATAGAGCTTACAATCCCCATACCAGTAATAACTACTCTTTTTTCATTATCCATCTTTAATCCTATCTTTTAAGAAGAAATTAATCTTGAAAAAGCCCAACTCTAATTTCAGATGCTTCAAAAACCAATTTGCCATCACAGATAACTCTGCCATCAGCAATCCCAAGAATAAGTTTCCTCATAATAATACGTTTAAAATCAAGTAAATACTCCACCTTTTTAGCTATGGGTAATATTTGTCCAGTAAATTTTACTTCTCCTACTGATATAGCTCTGCCTTTTCCTCTACCGCCCATATTACCAAGGGAGAAACCTAATAATTGCCATAATGCGTCCATTCCTAAACACCCAGGCATAACAGGGTCATTTTCAAAATGACAAGGGAAAAACCATTTGTCAGGAGTGATTTCAAATTGAGCGTGAGCTGTACCTTTATTGTAAGTACCTCCAGTTTCTTTGATGTTTGTTACTTCATCAAACATCAACATAGGGGGTAATGGTAATTTAGGGAAATCTACTCCAGCAAGTTTTCCTTTTGCACAATCAATCAATTCTTGATAATTAAATGAATTTTTAAATAAAGCCAAAATATATTACCTTTTCAATAATTAAATTACATTACAATAACCATAAAATATAATAAATAAAACATTATAGAAAATTAATTTCTTGTAGAACCCCAAATATTAGCTTTTTGAACCCAGCCCACATATTTTTTTTTCTTTATTATTTCAATTTTACACCACTCTTCATTGCATTTCTTCACATTAATTAATAAATTTGGTAAAAGTTTTGCTATTGAATTACTCGAATTAGATGGTATTGATTTTAAAAAACAAGTTCTAGTGACTAATCCTGTTCTAAATGAAGATAATAATTGTGTATGAATCCATCCAGATATTTTGCTAGATGTTATAACTTTTCTCCAATTATTAAATTCAGCAATAACTTTCAATGGATATCCTTTTTGTTTTAATTCGAATTTTACTGGAAATTCCTTTCCTGGTCCAGATCTCATGTAACTTAATGAATTTTTTAATGAAACCATTCTTGGTATTTTTAAACCACTTCCATTAATTGATGCTTTAATTTCATTTGTGTTTGATAACGCGTTTTCCGAATTTATTATTAAACTAAATATCATAAAGGTTGAAGCATACAAAACTACTTTAGAGTTATGAATATAAATATTCATGTTATTTAATCTGAACACACAGGACATTGATTGTTCTTTATAAGCCTAATTTTATTTAGATCAAGAGTTAATCCATCATATAAAAATAAATTTCCTGCTGTAGATTGATAGTCTTTTATAGCTATCTCCTTTATTGCCTCATTTACTTGCATACTCCCAATTAAGCCTGTTACAGGTCCAATTATTCCGGCCTCTCTGCAATTTGTAATAGGAGCTTTTTCATTAGTTCTTGGAAAAACACATTCATAACAAGGGTAACCTTTGTTTAATCCACTTTTCCAAATGGCAAACTGACCCTCCATTTGCACAGCTGAACCAGAAATTAAAATTTTTTTAAATTTGTGAGATAAAAAATTTAAAATATATTTCGTTTCGGTATTATCACAACAATCAAAAATCAAATCAAAACCACTTATATCTATAGCGTCATTAAAAATCTTTTTTTTGGATTTAATTGAAATATTTGGATTTATTTTCAAACACTCTTGTGCTAAATTTTCAGCTTTATTATTACCAATTTGATTATATTTATGAGCGATTTGCCTATTTAGGTTACTAATTTCAATAATATCTTCGTCGTAAATCTCTATATTTCCAAATCCTGCTGCAGAAGCGTAAAGTGCTACAGGACAACCTAAACCTCCAGCTCCAACAATTAAACAATTAGTTTTAAGTAATTTTTCTTGACCTTCCTCATCAAAGTTAGGAATGATTACTTGTCTTGCATATCTATTAAGGTCGTCATCATTAAGCATTTACATCTCTTTTTTTGTAATTAATTAAAAGATCGTTAATCTTGTTAGCTAAATGGTAAGCCACAGATTTTTTGCTTTGCTTTTCCCATTCCTCATAATTATTTTTTTCAATAAGAGAGACCTTATTAAAATCTTCTCCAAAAACTTTGTTGTTACTAACATCATTAGCAATAATTAGATCAATATTTTTAGACAATAATTTAGAATGAGCATTTTTGTTAATGTCATTTGTTTCTGCTGAAAATCCGATTACAATTTTTGGTCTAAGGTTGCTTTTTGCAATCGTTTTTAAAATGTCAGGATTTTTTTCGGTTTCAAATAATAATTTTTCATTAGTTTTTTTTATTTTATTATTTGAGTCAATCTTAATATTTGATGAGGTTTTAGGTATTAACTTCCAGTCTGCTACGGCGGCACTACAAATCAAAATATCAGTAGGGAGTTGTTGAGTTACATTATCTAGCATTTCTTGGGCAGTTTTTACTTGTATTATATTTTTACAAACTGGAAAAGGAATATTTACGGGACCACTAATCAGGGTTACTTGTGCTCCTCTTTTTGTTAATTCAGAAGCAATCTCAAAACCTTGTTTTCCTGATGATTTGTTACTTACAAACCTAATTGGATCAATTTCTTCTATAGTTGGCCCAGCTGTAATTAAAACAGAAATATCTTTAAATTGATTTTTTTGTATTTGATATTCTCTAACATATGATAAGCAAAATTCTAATATTGACTTAGGTTCTGGAAATCTTCCTGTTCCATTTTCACCACATGCCATATCACCTGTATCTGGTTCTATAAATGTTATTCCTCTATCTAAAAGTTTTCTGTAATTTTCACGGGTTGCTAAGTTATTCCACATTACAGGATTCATCGAAGGTGCAAAAATTATTTTAGAGAAAGAAGCAAGCAAAATTGTACTTGCTAAATCATCAGCTAATCCATTTGCAAGTTTTGCCATGATATTCGCAGTTGCAGGTGCTACTAAAATAAGTTCTGGATCTCTAGCCAATCTTATATGGTTCATTTTTGTTTCATCTTCAACAGAAAATAGATCAACATAACATTTTTTTTCATTTAAGGACGTAACTAACAAAGGTGTAATAAATTTTTGAGCTGATTTTGTCATAACTACATCAAGTTCAATATCAGTTTTTTTAATTAACCTAATTATTTCAAGAGATTTATATGATGCTATTCCTCCACAAATGATTAGCAACATTTTAAATTTTAGATCTCTTAATTTTTTTGAAGGTAAAAAATTTTCAATGTTTAAATCTAAATATGAACTTAATTTAATAACAGCTTCAAGCTTGGTACTTGGTATTTTATTGATTTTTTTCCAATTAGAAATTGCAGAAGGTTGAATGTTTAATCTTTCAGCTACGGCACCTGTTCCGCCAAGTAAAGAAATAAGTTTTGAAATATTATTCATAAGATAAAGTCTATCGTTAATTAAAGTATTATAATAATTGAATTTAATGAAAAATAAATGAAATATTTCATTTTTTTGATAAAATTTCATCAACTTTACTGATTATTTCAGGTATTTTAAGTAAAGCTATCTTATTTTTGTGAAACCATTCTTCCAACACTTTAAATGGATCATGTGTATCAGTAATCCATTTATCTATTAATGGTCTAGACAATTCCCACATATTTATATCTGGATTTATTTGTCTTGTTGTACCTTCTGCCATTAACATAGTTTTTTGTAATAGTGTAAACTGTGGTTGCACTTCAATATTGAATTTTTTTGATAAACTGAGAATTTGGCCAAGCAATTTAGCTAAAGAAACTTCGCCAATAGGTTTGTTTAAGATTGGTGTAGAAATTGCTCTTATTGCTTGAGAAAGATGATAATGAGAAATATCTTTACCCAACATATTTGCTTCATCATGTATTTCAACTACTTTATTATAATTTTTATTTAAAAGATAAGTAAGTAATAATGCTAAAAATTGTCTATCTTTATTTGATAGTCTACCCATAATACCAAAATCAATTGGAATTAGTGAACCTTTTTTATCAATTAAAATATTTCCAGGATGCATATCTCCATGAAAGAAACCATCACGAAAAACTTGAAGGAAAAAAACTTCTGTACCAATTTCAGTAATATTTTTAATATTATGCTTAGAGGCATCAAGTGATTCTAAATCATCAATTCTAATCCCATCTATGAATTCAAGAACAAGCATGTTTTTAGTTGTAAATTCCCAGTAAATTTTAGGAACTCTATAATTTGGATGATCTTTAAAATTTTCAGCAAGTTCATCTGCTGCAGAAGCTTCTAAAGTTAAATCAAGTTCATTTAAAGAGACTTCAGACAACACTTCCACATTTTTTGAAAGTTTGAGTCTTTTTATACTTGGAATACAGAATTCAAAGAATTTGGTAGCCCAATAAAAAAAAGTGAAGTCTCTAAACAGTTCTTTATATATATTTGGCTTTAAAATTTTTATTGCTACTTTTTGTCCATTTTTAAGGATTCCAGTATGAACTTGGGCAACCGATGCACTAGCAATTGGATTTTCATCAAAAGAAGCTAAATTTTCTTGAAGAAGATTGTCATTTTCTGCTTGAATAATTTTTTTAGCAATAGAATTTGAAAAAGGTTTTAATTTACCTTGTAATATACTAAGTTCATTACATGTTTTTTTCCCAAGTATATCAGGCCTTGTCGACAAAGCTTGTCCGAATTTTATATATCCAGGGCCTAAGTTGATTAAAACATTAGAGAGTTTTTTTCCAATTTCTTTTTGATTATTATTTCCAAAAACAAAATTTAAAACTTTTAAAATTAATTCTATTTGCTTATTAAAAAACTTGTTTATGATAAGAACATTCAAAATGCCAGTTCTAATTATTTTAATAAATATTATAAGACTTTTAATAAAAAAAAATGGTGTTTTCCATGATGGGTATTCTAAATTCCGCTTAATTTGCATTTAGATTTTCCAACCACTATGTAAAGCAACAATGCCGTTTGATAAGTTCCTATACTTAACTCTAGAAAATCCAACTTCTGAAAACGTTTTAGACAGCTCACCTTGAGTAGGAAATTTTCTTATAGATTCTACTAAATATGTGTAAGCTTCCTTATTTCCAGCAACTTTATCTCCTATTAATGGCATAATTTTAAATGACCATAAATCGTAAAATTTCTTTAAAAGATCGTTTTCCACATGGCTAAATTCTAGACATACAAACCGTCCACCAGGTTTTAGAATACGATAAATTTCTTGTAAAGATTTATTTCTATTTGTAATATTTCTCAAACCAAAACTCATAGTTGCCCTTTCAAATGAATTATCTAATGCTGGAATATCCTCTGCACTTGCAATAGTCCACTTTAAATTACGAACATTCTTATACTTTTGTTTACTTACTTGAATCATTTCTTCATTTATATCGAAAATATGAGCTGAGTTACCCCCCGCATTAATAAATTTTTTGGCGATATCACCTGTCCCTCCAGCAATATCAGCCAAATTTTGAGTGCTATGAGGAGCTAACCAATTGATTAAATCATTTTTCCAACTTCTATGAATTCCTAAACTTGTTATATCATTCATAAGATCATATTTGCGAGCAACTGAATTGAATACATTATTAACTAATTTTTGTTTGTCACTTTTTTTTACCGACTTGTTGCCAAAGTCTACATTATTTTCATTTTCATCTACCATAATTAACCTAGACAATATACTAAATGTAAATTCTAATTAATGATACTAATATACTTTTTAAATTTATTTAAAGAAATAATAAAAAGGACAAAAATGCCTGAATTACCAGAAGTTGAGACAGTATGTTTAGCCTTATCTAAAATTTTAAATAATTCTAGAGTGAGTAATATTAAGATATATAGAAAAGACTTAAGATGGACCATAAAAGATAATTTAGAAACAGATTTAAAAGAAAAAATTTTAAAAAAACCATTTAGAAGAGGGAAATATATCTTAATTCCAACCATTAAAGAACATATATTATTGTTTCATCTAGGAATGAGTGGATCAATAAAGATTTTGTCTGGAGAATATAAGGTACTTAAACATGATCATATTAAAATTAATATAGAAACTGAAGATAATAAAAATTTTACAATTGTTTATAACGATCCTAGAAGATTTGGGTATGTTGATTTTTTTCATATTAGCAAAATTAAAAGTCACTTTTTACTTAAAAAATTAGGTGTGGAACCACTTGAAAAGGATTTTAATTTACAATATCTACAAAACAAAATGTATAATAAATCGAAGTGTGTAAAAAACTTTTTAATTGATCAAAGCATTATTGCTGGTATAGGTAATATCTATGTTAGTGAGATTTTATATAAAGCTAAAATTAGTCCCTTACGAACAGTGGATAAGCTTAATAAAGAAAATTTAAAATCCATAATAGCTGCAACAAAATTTATTTTGAAAAAATCAATTAATGCTGGCGGAACATCTATTAGAAATCACTTGCAACCAGATGGAAAGCTTGGATATTTTGTGCAAAAACTTAAGGTATATGGAAAGAATAAATCTAAATGCAATAAATGCAATAATTTGATAACTTTAATAAACATTAATAATCGTTCAACGTTTTATTGTAGTAACTGTCAAAGGTAGCTTTTGAATAAAATAAATATATATATAACTTTATTAACTTGACAATTTATAAAGAAAAATTTAATCCATATTAAAATTTGAAAGGTTTTAATATGGCTAATCATTCGTCGGCAAAAAAAAGAATTAGAAGAAATGCTAGAATGGAAATTGTAAATAAGATCAGAAAAAACAGGGTCAGATCTTTTATAAAAAAAGTAGAAATAGCTATAGATAAATCTGACAAAGCATTGGCAGAAGAAGCTTTTAAAATTGCTCAACCTGAAATGCATAGGTCAGTTTCTAAAGGCGTTTTTAAAAAAAATACAATGTCTAGAAAATTATCTAGACTTTCTTCTAGAATAAAAAAGATAGGTTAACCCTATTTTGATAAGTATTTTAATTAAAGAGGCACTTGCCTCTTTTTTTACAATAATTAATTCAACGATTCGCTTAATTTAGAAAAATAAAAAAATTTAGATTTGTTAAATTTTTTTTAAAATTATAAATTACAAAAAATTATAAAGTAATTATAAATTTAAAATATAATTTAAGAGAATCATAATAAATTCAAAGAAGTATGATTAATTATTAGAAAATAATCTTAAGTAATTATTTTCTGAATCAAATGTTTATTTAATTTTTTTTATTAATTCAAATATTCTTAAAAAATTTAATCCACTGTTTTATTTATCTTTTTTACAGATAATTAAAAATCAATATATTTTTTTTTTTTATTATTGCCTCAAATCTTGCGATTGGTTTGTATAAATATATATTTCAATTAGTTAATCATTTGGAATTTTCAAAAAATAATATGGTTATACACTTTCTTTTAAAATAGGATTTTAGAAAATGTCAGAAGTAGAAATTGATTCCAATTTAGAAGGTAAATACAACCAAAATACAAATGATTGTAACGAAATATTTATTGTTCAGAAAAGCCAATGGGAAGAGATTAAAACTTTAATATCTAACAATATCAAAGAAATCTTCTGGAAAGCCTGGATTAATCCTCTTAAGTTTGAAAAATATGAGAAAGGTATACTACACCTTTCAACTGACTCTCAAATAATTTCTGATAGAGCAGAAAATCAATATTACGAAACTATTTTTTTTGAAGCTTCCAATTTTTTTAAATCTTTAAAAAAAATTCATTTTCATACAGTTCCTTTTAATAATAAAGAAAATATCTCTTTAAAAAATAAACTTAAAAATATCCAAATTGATCAACAGACTAAGCATAATGAATTATCGTTTATTGATAGCTTGTCAATGAAAACAAATTCTAAATTTAGTTTCGATAATTTTGTAGTGGGTGAAGCTAATAAAATGCCATTTGCTGCATCTAAAAGAATATGTGAAAAAAATTCCTTAATTTACAATCCATTATTTATTCATGGTGATGTAGGAATGGGAAAAACACATTTACTAAATGCAATTGCAATAGAATTAAAAGCAAAAATTCCTAATTTAAAAATTGTAATGATATCTGCCGAGAGGTTTATGTACCAATTCATAAAATCAATTAGGTTAAAAGAGACAATTAAATTCAAAGATCAATTCAGATCTATTGATATTTTACTGATTGATGATATACAATTTATAGGTGGTAAGGAGTCTACTCAAGAAGAATTTTTTTATACTTTTAATGAATTAATTAACCAAGGAAAACAAATAATAATTTCATCTAACAAATCTCCAGTAGATTTATTATCTCTAGATGAAAAGCTCAAATCCAGATTATCAGGTGGTCTTGTTGTAGATTTTCTTCCAACTAATTACGAATTGAGATTGGGAATATTGAAAAAAAAAGTAGAAATATTAAACATCGATATTCCAATTGATGTGCTTCAGTTTCTAGCAAGTAAAATAGTAAATAATGTCAGAGAATTGGAAGGTGCATTAAATCGTATTTGGGCTAATTATGAATTAACGGGTAAAAAAGTTAATATAGAAAATTCTACTAATTTATTATCTGATCTAATATCTGCTCGTGAAAAAACTATTTCTATAGATAATATTAAGAAAAAAGTTTCATCATATTACAATCTTGCTTTGTCTGACATGACCTCTTCTAGAAGATCAATTAATATTGCTAGACCTAGACAAATTGCAATGTATATTTCCAAAGAGTTAACAAGTTATTCTTACCCTGAAATTGGAAAAGCTTTTGGTGGTAAAGATCATACGACTGTTATACATGCTGTAAAAAAAATTGAGTCATTAATTGAAGATGATCAAAAATTAAAAAAACATATTTTTGAGTTAAAAGAAATCATTTTTACACCATAAATTATACTTTATTAATCAAAGAATTTCTTTGATGTAATTGCTTGCTGAAACAACTTTAAACATGTTATAAATAATTGAATATTTTATAAAGTAATTGAGGTTCAATTATGAATTTTACCATAGATAGAAATAGTCTTTTAAAACCACTAGGTCACGTTTATTCTGTGGTAGAAAGAAGAAACACTATTCCGATTTTATCTAATGTACTAATAGAAACTAATTCATCAAAAGTCTCATTTACTGCTACTGATATGGATATGGATATTGTAGAAGAAACAACTTGTATAGTTTCAAGTCAAGGGAAAGTAACATTATCTGCACATACATTATATGATATTATAAGGAAACTTCCAGACGGTTCCGAGGTTAAAGTTGAACTTAAAGAATTAAATGTAGAAGTTTCAGCAGGTAAGTCTAAATTTATTCTTCCAACTTTGCCTGTTGATGATTATCCAATTATGACAGATATTGAAAAAGATCACGAATTCAACGTACAGTCAATAGATCTTGCCAATTTGATTGATAATACAAAATTCGCAATTTCGTTAGAGGAAACAAGATATTATTTAAACGGTATTTTTTTGCACGTTCCTAATGCAGATAATCAAAAATTAAGAGCCGTTGCAACTGATGGACATAGATTAGCTCAAGCAGAAATAACTCTTCCCGAGGGAGCTTCTAACATGCCGGGTATAATCTTGCCAAGAAAAGCTGTAGGTGAGATAAGAAAGTTAACTGACGGTACTGACGGTAAAATTAAAGTTATTATTTCAAATACTAAGGCTCAATTTGAATTTCCAAACTCAATTCTAACTACAAAATTAATTGATGGCTCCTTTCCAGATTACCAAAGAGTTATTCCAAAAGAAAATCTTAACAAACTAGTAATTTTAAACCACGAGTTTTCAAAAGCAATTGACAGAGTTTCTACTGTTTCATTAGAAAAATCAAGAGCTGTAAAACTTTCATTAAGCAATAATTTATTGTCTTTAAATGTCAACAGTCACGATCTTGGAAATGCATCAGAAGATTTAGAAATTGATTATGGCTATGATAACTTAGAAATTGGATTTAATTCAAAATACCTCTTGGATATAACATCCCAAATACAAGGTAAAGAAATTCAAATTTTATTGTCAGACTCTGCCTCGCCAGCATTAATTACAGATCCTGATCAAGATGGTGTGATTTTTGTTTTAATGCCTATGAGAGTTTGATTTTCTGTCAGATTTAAATCAGAAATCTAGGAGAAAAATGAACAATAATATTTTTAGTTTCAATGAGAACAATGCTAATATAAAAGATTATAAAAGTTTTTACATTAAAAAAATAAGTCTTAAAAATTTTAGAAATCACAAAAATTTAAATCTTAATCTAAAAAATTCTTCTATATTAATATATGGTGGTAACGGTTCTGGTAAAACAAATATTTTAGAAGCTATTTCTCTATTAAATCAAGGTAAAGGCCTACGAAAAGCAAATATAGAAAATTTTTTGAATCAAGAAAAAACATATGATAACTCTGTCAAAACTTGGGGCATAAATGTAGATTTTGTAAGTCCAAACGGTCAATTTAATATTGGCACAGGCTTAAAAACAACTGGAACAAACAAATCAAGAATAGCTAAGCTTAATTCAAATTTTACATCAATGAGTTCCTTAGGAGAAATTTTAAATATATCATGGATTACTCCTCAACTTTGTGTTTTGATCTTATCAAGTATGAATGAAAAAAGACGTTTTATTGACAGACTCACTATGTCAATAGATAGCTTACATTTAAACAGAGTGTATAAATATGATAAATTATTTAGACAAAGAAATAAAATTTTGATGCAACCTAATTGTGATGAGAAATGGTTAGATACTGTAGAATCCCAAATTTCTGAATTATCAGTTTCTATTATTGCTAGAAGATTAGACTTATTAGAGGAACTTGAAAATTTATATAAAATTGAATTTAAAAATAACCATTTAACTGAGCATTTTCCTTCTTTTAGCATTATAATCAATGGGAAGATTGAAAAATTACTTGAGCAAAAACCTGCTGTAGAGGTTGAAGATTATGTTAAGTCAGAATTAAAAAAATCAAGATTTAATTATGAATTATCTGTTTCTGGACCTAATAATTCCATAATCGAAATTTTTAATAGAATCGATAATAAAAATCTAGATACTTCCTCAACCGGAGAACAAAAACTTATATTAATATCAATCATCTTGTCCCATGCAAGGTTGTTAAATAATAAATTTAATATGGCGCCAATACTGTTATTAGATGATATTATTGAGCATTTAGATAAGAAACACAAAACAGCGTTATTTTTAGAGGTGTCGAGACATAATGCTCAATCATGGTTTACCAGCACTAGCAAGGATGCTTTTTCGGAATACCCAAGTTTTATTGACAAAATAAATCTTCAAAATATTAAGGAAAATTTCGACGGTGATTATCATTTTAGATATGGAGATATTTAAATGTCTGAAAATAATTTAGATTTAAATAATAATGACTATGATGCAGAGTCAATAAAAGTTCTAAAGGGTTTAGATGCTGTAAGAAAAAGACCTGGAATGTATATAGGTGATACTGACGATGGCTCTGGATTACATCATATGGTTTATGAAGTTTTAGATAATTCAATTGACGAATCTCTAGCGGGTCATTGTAATCTAATTCAGGTTAGGTTACTGCCTGATGGATCTGTCACTATTAGTGATAATGGAAGAGGGATTCCAGTTGATATTCATCCTGAAGAAGGAATTTCAGCAGCTGAAGTAATAATGACTCAACTACATGCTGGAGGTAAATTTGATAATAACTCATATAAAGTTTCAGGAGGTTTGCACGGAGTAGGTATTTCGGTAGTAAATGCATTATCTGAAAATTTGAGTCTAAAAATTTATAGAAATGATCAGGTGTACGAAATCGCTTTTCAAAACGGCATAGCAAAAAATCGTTTAAAGGTAACTGGAAAAGAAAAAAACAAAACAGGTACCGAAATTAACTTTAAACCAAGTCAAGAAACTTTTTCAAAATGTGTTTTTGACTATTCAATCTTAGAACATAGGATTCGAGAATTAGCATTTTTAAATAGTGGTGTACATATCGAACTAATAGATCTGAGAGAAAGAGAAGATAAAAAGGTTTCGTTTTTTTATGAAGGTGGTCTCAAAGCATATACAGAGTATCTTAATAGATCTAGAAATGCAATCCATGAAGTAATAGCCACTTCGCATGAAAAAGATGGTATTACAGTTGATATTTCTCTTGAGTGGACAGATGGTTATCATGAAACTACTCTTTGTTTTACAAATAATATTCCTCAAAGAGATGGTGGAACACACTTAGCGGGCTTCAGAGCTGCTTTAACGAGGGTTATTAATAATTATTCTATTAATTCTGGTATAGCCAAGAAAGAAAAGATCCAATTGTCTGGAGAAGATTGCAGAGAAGGTTTAACAACTGTTTTATCTCTAAAGATACCCGACCCTAAGTTTTCTAGTCAAACAAAAGATAAATTAGTATCAAGTGAAGTACGGCCAGTTGTAGAACAACTCGTTTCAGAATCATTGAATCAGTGGTTTGATGAACACCCAACAGAAGCTAAGAAAATAGTTGCTAAAGCATATGAGGCAGCAAGTGCACGTGAGGCAGCAAAAAGGGCGCGCGAACTTACTAGAAGAAAAGGTGTTATGGATATTGCTAGTTTACCTGGGAAATTAGCTGACTGTCAGGAAAAAGATCCTGCAAAATCTGAAATATTTTTAGTAGAGGGTGACTCTGCTGGAGGTTCTGCAAAGCAAGGAAGAGATAGATCTAATCAAGCAATTTTGCCTTTAAGAGGAAAAATTTTAAATGTAGAACGAGCTAGAATAGACAAAATGTTATCGTCAGCAGAAATTGGTACATTAATTACCGCTATCGGTGCAGGAGTAGGTAACTCTGAGATTGACGTTGAAAAAGCAAGATATCATAAAATAATTATTATGACTGATGCAGATGTTGATGGAAGTCATATAAGAACATTACTTTTGACATTTTTCTTCCGACATATGAGGCCACTTGTAGATGCTGGATATTTATATATAGCTCAACCACCTTTATTTAGAGCTAAACAAGGTAAATCTGAAGTTTATTTGAAAGATCAACTTGCTTTAGATGATTACCTAATTGAATCAGGTATTAAAGATGTCTCTTTATCAATAGGAAAAAATGAAACAATATATGGTGAGGACTTAAAGATTTCAGTTGAGAAATGCATAAGTATAAAGAGGATTATAGAAAATATTGCAAAAAAGTTAGGTTTTCCACAAATTTTGTCTCAGCTGGCTATCTTAGGAGTTTTAAATCAAAAGATGTTTGAGGATGAAAATAATTTAACAAAAATTACTCAAAGATTGAATCAAGTTTTCGCTAACTCAAATAATGTATGGTCTTCAAAATATACTTATAAAAAAAATAATGATGAAAAAAAATCAATAGAAATTTCGAGAATCAATAGAGGTGTTAAGGATGTTTTTATTATGGGTGAAGATGATTTGGATTCTGATGAAATCAAAGCTCTAGATAATGCAAAAGAGTTTTTAAATAATTATTTTTCTGAAAATTGTATTTTTACCTCTAATAAAGACAATTATAAAATAAAAGATCCAATTGATTTAGCAACTAGGATAACTGACATCGGGAAAAAGGGATCCCAAGTAAATAGATATAAAGGATTAGGGGAAATGAATCCAGTTCAACTTTGGGAAACTACACTTGACCCAAATGCAAGATTTTTACTTCAAGTTAAGGTTGAAAATGAGGGTGATGCAGAAGAGACCTTTTCAACATTGATGGGTGAAGCTGTCGAGCATAGAAAAACATTTATTCAAGATAATGCACTTAAAGTTAGTAATTTAGATATATAAAATTAATTTAAGACGTTATCCTTTCTCATTATATGCTCTGAAATTTGTTGAGAAGTAAATGCACTAAGTGTCCATCCAAGGTGTCCGTGACCAGTGTTGTAAAATACACCTGGCAACTTTCCACCTCCAACTTTTGGCACCATACTTGGTGTCATAGGTCTTAAACCAGCCCATGGTATAGCGTGTTCGGTAGACACTTTAGGAAAAAGCTCGTTACACCATTTTATAAGAGGATTAATTCTATCAGCCCTTATATCTTTATTATAACCATTAAACTCAGCAGTACCAGCAACCCTAAATCTATTTTTTCCTAATCTACTTGAAACAATTTTAGCTTTATCATCTAGTAAAGACACATAAGGAGCATTTTTTATGCTTTCTTTATCATCAAGCAAAATTGTAATCGAATACCCCTTTACAGGATATATATTGATTTTGTCACCCAAGTTATTTGCTATAAATTTACTGTTAACACCAGCACAAACTACAATTCCGTCATAATTTTGTTTTTGAATTTCGTTTGATTGATTAAAGGTAATTATTGGTTGTTTCTTGTCATGATCAACTTTAACAATTTCTGTTTCGTAAAAGAATTTTACACCTTTTCTTTCACAAGCATCAGCAAGTAATTTTGTAAATTTATGAATGTCACCAGACATATCACTTTTTGTATAAAATCCACCAATAAAATTCTTAAGATTTAAAGTTGGTTCAATAGATAACATTTCATCTATAGAAATCTCTTTTCTGTCTAATCCGGCCTCTAAAAGCCACTTATTAACCTCTCTACCATGTTCTAATGATTCATCACACTCACATAAATGCATGATACCTTTTTCTTCAAGATCTAGTTCTATATTTTCTTTGTTTAGAATCCTTTTGAACTCATCCCTACTATGGATAGCCATTTTAGCAGTTAAAATTGTATTTTTTTTGTGGTTTGGAATATTACTTATGAAATCCATTATCCAGCTAATTTTATGAAAGTTTAATTTTGGACTGAACAGCAATGGTGCGTCTTTTTTTAACATCCATTGAATACCTTTTCCTATAGTTGACCAACTATTCCATACTTCAGCATTGCAAGCTGATAATTGGCCGCCATTTGCGAAACTTGTTTCCATAGCTGCATAACGATTTTTATCAAAAACAGATACAGTATACCCTCTTTCCAAAAGTTGGTAAGCAGTGGTTATTCCAGTTATACCTGCTCCTATGATTGCAATATTTTTCATAATAAACTCCATGACACAGATATTGTAAATTAATTACTACCCCATCTGTCACGGAACCTGAAAGATTGACCAAAACCGGCTTACCCCTTCGGTGGATGATAAAATCATCACTCTCCAGATTATCAACTTTTTGTGTTTCGGGTGCCTGAGAGTTTCCGGGGTGGTTGCTCCTTCGGCGGTTATAAATAACTCTCTCACACAAAAAGACTATGATATCTGACATTAACAAGGTTTTAAAATAAAAACAATAGTGTAAAAAGTTTAATTTTTATTTTATTTTTGAAACCATAAATACCCCAATACAAGAAACAAACAAACCTAAAAAGTCAAAAGAAGTGAAGGTTTCTTCTAATATTAGAAAAGCTAATAAAGCAGAAAAAGGTGGTATTAAAAAAAATAAAGCAGATGTTTCATTCGCTTTGTTGTTATCTAGTAACCACATCAAAATTAAAAATGCACCTAGAGAAACAGCAAATATTTGCCATGACATAGCTAAAATAAAATCATTTGAGAAATTTACAAGAAATTCTTCAAAGCAAAGTGCTATTATAAGATGAAAAATTGCTGCGCTTAAAGCTTGTAAAAAATTATTTCCAGACAGAGATAAATCAGATCCTATTTTTTTCTGCCAAATAATACCAAGTGAAGAAGAGACTAGCCCCACTAGTCCAGCAAAAAATGCAATTATAGTTAAACCATCAATTAGATTAGAAATTATTATTATTATTGCACCACTAAAGCCTAAGAGAATTCCTATCCACTGCAATTTATTTAAAGTTTCATTCAAAAAAACTTTTGCTAGAAAAGATGTAAGAATAGGTTGTAATGAGACAATCAATGCTATGAGGGTAGCTGATATACCTCTGGACAAAGCAAAAAAAACTCCTCCTAAATATATGCCATGAAATAAAAGCCCACTTATAGACGCATTTTTAATAGATTTGAAAGAAATATATTTGTGTTTTGAAAAAAAAATGAAAAAAAGGAAAAATAAGAATGCAACTATTCCAAATCTTATTGAAAGCGAAAAAAAAGGTGGAGCATTATCAACTATTATTTTACTAGTAATAAATGCTGACGACCATAATATTACAAAAATTATTGGTATTATGTTATGAATATTAACGACTTTCTTAATATGGAAATTAGCTTAATAAATTATCTTGGTTTTTCAATCGGTCCTTTTTCTTCTATCCACTTATTAAAGCCTCCAACTAGATGAGAAGTGTTTAAAAGTCCAATTTCATTTGCCGAATGTGTTGCAAGTGCCGAACGCCAGTCAGATGCACAATAAAAAATGAAATTGTAATTATCATTAAAAAATTTTTTATGATATGGACTTTTAGGATCTATCCAAAACTCTAACATACATCTTGGTACATGTTTTGCTCCTAAAATGCGTCCAGATTTTTGGATTTCTCTTATATCCCTAACATCAACAAATAAATTCGTTTTGTTGGAGTGCATTCTAATAGCATCTCTCACTTCTAAATTATTAATTTGTTTCTTGGCACTTTCTACAAGTTTCATAACTGAGGTTTTCATTTGAATCATATTTTTTCTTTCTTTTTAGATAAAATAATTAATTTACTTTAGTCTATTAAAAATTAAATTAGCTGCTTTGTTCCCAGAAATAAATGCAGACTCAACATCTGGACCCTCCATAAAATCTCCTGCAATTGCAACTGAGTATTTAGGATCAATCTGAGGCCCTATGCACTTTTTTGCAACCTTAGCATATTTCCAAACATGTAAACTATGAAACTTTATCTTTGATCTAAAAAAAAACTGTTTTATTGAAGACATTATTTTTCCTTTTAGGAAATTTTTATTTTTATGATAATTTGAATCTGAAAATTCTTCATTAGTAAGAGCAGTCCAAACATTTATGTTGCTACCAGAAGCCATCCAACTCAATATTCCTGGTTTTTTATAAAAATCATAATAAGTATTTAGACCTAAGGGAATTTCATCAAAAGTGAACATTACAGCTATACATGCATGATATGATCCTGTTTTGAGAGTTTTTTGTAACGAAGGAAATTGATTTAGTAATTCATGGTTTTGTGGTGCTGGAAGTGTTGATATTAAACCATCGTAACTTACCCACTTTTTTATTTTATTATCAAGAATCTTAATTTTATCATTATCTGGTTTAATCCCGATAATTTTAACTTTTTGTTTAATATGTAATTCATTTGAAAGGTTCAGCAAAAAATCCCTCATTGTTTTGTGACCTCTATATCTTTTAGTATCAAAATCTCCAAATTCTTTTAAATATTTTCCTTCAACTCCATTACTAATAATTTTTTTAAATTCATGTGTTTTGGCAGTAAAAAATTGAGCACCATGAAAAAAAAAACTTGAACTAGAATCGTTTTTTATTCCTCTAGTGCTTACTCTTCCACCTATAAAATTACCTTTGTCTACAATAATTGAATTTATACCATAAGATTTTAGCTTTAATGATGACGAAATTCCTGCTATGCCTGAACCAACTATTATTACTTTTTTTGACATTTTTATCCTTTCAAAATTAGTTATAATTTAGAGGATTTAAAATAAAAATGGAAAATTTTAGTATAAAATCTGAATTTATATTAGAAAAATTTCAATTTAATCAAAAATTTATAATTCCACCAGTCAAAGATATGAATGCATACTCTGTCGTAAATATTTATGAAAATATGCGAGATTTTTTTCCAAAATATCAATTAAATGATCAAGACATAATTTTAGCTCCTAGATTAGAGAATATTTTAGATAATTTTGAAGCATTATTATTGGATGCATTTGGCGTGTTAAATGTTGGTTCTTCTCTAATTCCTGGAATCACTAAAACATTAGAAAAAGCAAGACAAAAAAACATTACTCTCCTAGTTGTAACAAATGGTGCAAGTAACGATACATTTAAAAAAAGAGACCAACTTGCTTCATTAGGATTAGAATTTTCGAATGATGAGATAATCTCAAGCAGAGAAACAGCTGAATTATTTTTGTCATTTAACCAACCTGAAAGTCCTTTAGGTGTTTTGGGTAATGTTGGTAATAATTTTAACATACCCAACCTTAGTAGTTTTGAACTTGAAAAAGACCTTGATATGTTTGATGGTATGAATTCATTTTTATTACTAGGAACACTCCAATGGGACACTGTATGGCAAGAAATTTTGTTTAATTCTCTAAAAGCTAACCCAAGACCTTTATTTGTAGCTAATCCGGATTTAGTTGCTCCACAAGAAAAAAAATTTAGTATGGAGCCTGCATATTATGTATCACATCTAATAAAAAACGGCATTCATCTCCCTTTTTGGTTAGGAAAACCTTTTCCAGCAATTTTTGAACTGGCTATAAATAGACTAAATGAGCTATCAGGAAGACACATTCCATTATCTAGAATAGGTATGGTTGGAGACACCCTACATACGGATATTTTAGGTGCCAATAGTTATGGATTGAAATCTATTTTAATGACAAAATATGGTTTATTAAAAAACACAAACGTAGGTAGTATAATTAAAAAAACAAAAATTTCCCCAGATTACATTGTCGAGGCTCCATAAGATATGAATAAATATCAAATAAATGATTTAATTTTAAAAAACATATCTTTTTCATATTATGAAAAAAATAATAAAAAAATTATTTTGGATAATTTTAATTGCAAATTTAAAAAAGGTAAATTTACAAGTATTATTGGCCCTTCAGGCACAGGAAAATCAAGCTTGTTAAAGTTAATAGCTGGGTTGATTGAACCTGAAAAAGGAGAAATAAAGTTTGAAAATCAGACTTTGATTAGAGTAATTAACCAAATAACTTTAATTCAACAAAATCCTTCATTAATGCCCTGGTTAAGTGTTTATGATAATATTATATTAGCAAATTCTAATAATAAAAAAACAAACTATAAAAATATAGATAAACTCATAGAAAATATTGGGTTAGGTGAGTTTTCTTCATACTTTCCTCATAAATTATCAGGAGGTTTATTACAAAGAGTTGCAATTGCGAGGGCATTGCTTTTTTGTCCAAGTTTATTATTGTTAGATGAACCATTTGCGGCGCTAGATAACTTGAGTAGAGAGGTTATTTCAACTGAACTTGTTTCAATAATAAAAAATAAGTCCCTTACTGTATTAATGGTCACACATTCTATAGAAGAAGCAGCTTTATTAAGTGATGAAGTTTTGGTAACAGGAATGGCGCCACTAAGAGTGATAAATAAATTTAATCCTCCTAAAAGTTTTAATAACCAGTCTTGGCAAAATTTAGGCCTCAGAAAATCATTGCAAGATAAATCTTTTAATAGCTATTTAAAATTAATTAGAGATACTTCATATTCTGTTCTTCAAAAGGTAAAATAAGTTTGGAAATTAAAAATAAAACAATACTCGTTACAGCTTCAGCAAAAAGATTAGGAAAATTCATAGCTATTGATTTAACAAAGAAGGGCTGGAAAATAGCTATTCATTATAACAAATCTAAAACATCGGCTGAAGAAACAGCAGATTATTTATTCAAAATTGGTGGAAATGTAAGCACACATCAAGCTGATTTAACTTGTATCTCAGATATTGAAAGATTAGTTAAAGAAATTGAAGCACAAGATTCAAAATGGGTTGGATTAATTAATAATGCGGGTTATTTTAATTATGATAATGGAAATAGTTTTAGAGTGGAAGAGCTTGATCGTCACATGTCAGTAAACTTTATTGCTCCTACGCTTTTAACTAAAGCATTAGCTAAATACACCATGAAAATGAAAAAACAGAAAAATAGTTCTCAAGGCTTTGTAATAAATATTCTCGATGCAAAAATTTTTGGATTGAATCCAGATTACTATACTTACACATTATCAAAACAAGCAATGTATGGTCTTACAAAAATGTCAGCACTTACTTATGCCTCTTTTTTAAGAGTGAATGGTATAGCACCTGGTATAACTTTGTTAGCGCCAGGACAAGATCAAAAAGCTTTTGAAAAATCTCATAAAAAAAACTTGTTGAAGTCATCCTCTACAGTTGAAGAAATTTTAAATGCAATTCAACTCATTATAAATACTAAATCTATGACTGGCCATGTAATGGTTCTTGATGGCGGCGCGCATCTTGCTCCTCCACGAAGAGACGTTGGATTATAATAAGAATATTATGATGAAGGTAAGAAATAGAAAAATACTTATAAATAACTTGATTATACAAGCATCAGTAGGTGTTTATGAACACGAAAAAAAAAATAAACAAAAATTAATAGTAAATGTAGAATTACTACTTTCAAATGATTCTGAACCAAAAGAGGATAACCTAGAATCAACACAAGATTATAGTCAATTTAGAAAATGTCTGATTGACATTATTCAAAGTCAACATTTCCAGTTACTAGAAGTGCTTGTAGAAAAAATACATTCAACTTTGATGGTAAATAGTTATGTTATTGGTGCAAAAGTAAACATCTCTAAACCAAATATTTTTAATGATTGTGAAGTTGCTTACGAGTTATCAAATATTTAAAAACTATCCTTTTTAAGCCTAATTTCTTCAAAAGATTCAGAGCCATTATGAGTATCTAAACCAATTGATTTTATAAAATTATCATCGTCTGCTCTTAAAAATGGGTTAATTTTTTTCTCTACACCCAAATTAAATGGAACAGTTGGTAATCCTTTTTCTCTTTTATTTTTAATTTCTAAGCTAATTTTATTTAATAAAGTATTGTTAGTATCAATATAATTAGCAAATTTCATATTAGATAAAGTATATTCGTGACCACAATATATAGATGTATCATCTGGCAAAGATTTAAGTTTCTTCAAACTTGACCACATTTGATCCATAGTACCTTCAAAAACTCGACCACAACCTAAATAAAATAGAGTATCTCCTGAAAATAAACATTTCTCCTCAGGCATATAAAAACATACATGACCTAATGTATGACCTGGTGTATGAAATACTTTTGTAGATATACCTGTAATATTGATAGTTTCATTATCTGAAACAAGAATGTCAATATTTGAAATACGGCCATTTTCATAAGAAGGAGCAATTAACTTTGATTTATAAATATCTAAAAGTTCTGTATTACCTCCAACATGATCATGATGATGGTGAGTATTAATAACCTCATCTAAATGCCATTTCTTATTATTTAAAAAATTTATTACTGGTTTCGCTTCTCCTGGATCTATTACGCTTGTTTTATTTTTATTTTCATTTCGTAATAAATAAATATAATTATCTGATAAAGCGTTAATAATGAAGATTTCTAGCATTTGAGTCCTTTGAAAATTGAAAAATTATTAAATGACTAATTATAATTACCGTATTATAAAAATTAATTTAATCAAAAAGTTTATTTTATTTTATTAAAGTATATATATGTACTTAAAGAAAAGGCGAAATATGAATAATATAGAATTAGATGAACTTAGGTCTAGAATTGATGAGATTGACAAGAACTTATGCCAATTAATAATAGAGAGGCAATCCTTGGCCTCTAAGATTATGGACGCTAAAAAGGGCAGCTTCCCCTTTGATCCAAAAAGAGAAGAGAACTTAATTAAGAAATTAGTAAATTTAGGCTTAGATAAATTCTTAGTTGAAAAAGTTTGGCGTCAAATTATTTCGTCTAATTTGTCAATGCAGAAAATCATTAAAATTGGTGTTGCTGGGAATGACGACGAAATTAAATCTGCTTATTTAGCTCATTTCGGAAATTATTTTAAAACCACTTATTTTTCAAGTGTTATCAGTTTACTTGCTTCATTAGAAAAACAAGATATAGAACTTGGATTTATTGATAGCCAAAGTATTGATAAACTAACAAAACAAACTGAAATGAGGGTTAATTTTGATGTTATAGCAAATGTACCACTTTATAAGGATATTAATCAAAAAGATTACAGTATTGTAAAACTAAAAAAAGAAGATACTTAGGATAATTCATGGATTTCCCTTCTCCAAAACCAAATATTGAAAAATTACATACCTACAAACCAAATTTTGGTAAAAGTAAAATAAATAATTTAATTAGATTATCTGCAAATGAAAGTGCGTTGGGTGCATCTTTGAATGCTATTGAAGCTCTAAAAATTTTTTCTAGTGATTTAAATAGATACCCGCCACAGGTAAGTGATGAATTAGTAAGCGCAATATCTAAAAGATATTCGCTAAACAAGAAAAAAATTATTTTAGGTAATGGTTCCGATGAATTAATATCTATTCTTGCTCAAACTTTTTTGAATTATAATGATGAAGCCATATATACAGAATTTGGGTTTCTTCAATTTCCTCAAGCCATTTCGATAGCTGGTGCTAAGGGTGTTGTAGCAAATGATGTAAATCATACAGCTAGTGTTGACAACATTCTATCCAAGATTAGTAAGAAAACTAAGTTAATTTTTTTAGCTAACCCTAACAATCCAACAGGTACATTTATAACTAAGAAAGAAGTTTTTAGACTACACGAATCAATTCCCAAAAATATTCTTTTAGTTTATGACGCTGCTTATTCAGAATTTGTTGTTAATGATGATTATATAGATGGTAGTGAACTTGCAGAAAAATATGAAAATGTGATCATGTTAAGAACATTTTCAAAATTACATGGTTTAGCCTCTCTGAGATTAGGCTGGGGTTATGCGTCAGAAAATATAATTGAAAACCTTATGAAAGTACGTGGTCCGTTTAGTGTAAATGCTGCTGCTATTATGGCAGGTGTTGCAGCCTTAGAAGATTTAGAGTTTCAAAAAAAATCTGTCCAACATAATCTCAAGTGGATGTCTTGGTTAGAAAAAGAATTGAAATTACTTAACTTGGATTTTAAGAGTTCTATTACTAATTTTCTATTAATAAAGTTTTCTGTTGAGTTTGAGTATAGCGCAGAGAATGCAGAAAGTTTTTTGGCTTCAAAAGGAATATTAGTTAGGGGTATGAAAGTTTATGGTTTATCAAATTATCTGAGAGTTTCCATAGGTACTAGAGCAGAAAATATAAAATTTATAAATGAATTGAAAACTTTTTTAAAAAAATAAAGATGAAATCAGAATTTAAAAAAATTTCTATTATTGGATTAGGTTTAATTGGAACCTCTATTTTACATGCAATTAATACAAAACATAAAGAAGTAGTCACAACTTTTGCATATGATGCAAATTCAAAACACAGAGAGATTGTGTCAGAAATGAAAATAGCTACTTTTGTTTGTGATAAAATTCATGATGCAGTAAAGGATGCTGATTTAGTTATACTTGCGGTACCAGTTGGTTCTATGAAATCGGTAGCAAAATCAATTACGTCCTCATTAAAAGAGGGTGCCACTGTAACTGATACTGGATCCACAAAAAACTCTGTCATAAATGATGTTAATCCTTACATTCCAACGAGTGCTAATTTTATTCCATCTCATCCACTAGCTGGAACAGAATACTCTGGACCTAAATCTGGATTTAGCTCACTATTTGAAAATAGATATTGGTTGATAGTAAATGATAAGGAAACAGGTCAAACAAAAAAACTTGCAATTTTTTTTGAAAGTTTAGGCTCTATTGTTGAAACCGTAAGTGCAGAATATCACGACAAAATACTTGCTATTACTTCACACCTACCACATTTGATTGCATATACTATTGTTGGAACAGCCTTTGATTTGGAAACTGATTTAAAGAATGATGTAATTAAATTTTCTGCCTCAGGCTTTAGAGACTTTACCAGAATAGCTGCTTCAGATCCAATTATGTGGAGGGATGTTTTTTTAAATAATTCCGAAGCTGTTCTTGAAATGTTACAAAGATTTAACGAAGACTTGTCAGATCTTCAAAAAGCAATAAGAAAAAAACAAGGTCAAAAATTGCATTCTTTTTTTACTAGAACAAGATCAATTCGTAAAAAAATTATTGAAGCAGGTCAAATATAAGAAATAAATTATTAGCTAAAAAACTTTATCCTTAAGCTTGCAACAATATATTTACAATATTCTGTAAAAACTAAACCAAAAGTTTGATATGAATTAAGCCAATTTTCAATATCATGTTTTTTAGGGGTAATTGCATATGTATGAATTTCAAAATTTGGCATAATATTCTTGAACTCAAGGTAGGCTCTTGGCATATGGTAATTACTTGTAATTAATATGAATTCTTTTATATCTTTTTTCTTTGTCCATTTAAAAGTTTCACTGGCATTTGTAATAGTGTTTTTTGAAACGTTGTCGAGGTCAATGCAGCATTGAATTATTTTAGGATTAAAGTTTGTCCCTAATTGATTTTTTAGACTATTTTTGGTAAAGCCTATACCCGTACCACTTACGAGAACTTTATAATTGCTTTTTTCTGATTTTCCAAAATCTTTTATAATTTTTAAACCATCTTTAATCCTGTTTGTTCCACCGGTTAATATTACAATATTAGGACTTTCTTTTTTATTATATTTTGTGAAAGATAAGATACTTTCCTTAAAATTATTTAATTCACTGAAAAAAAGAATAAACATTGATATCATAAAAAAAATAAAAAAGGTTTTAAAATTTCTGAATAACATAAAAACGTAACTCAATTTGATTTAAACATGTTGGCAATAAAAGCTATGTTAGTATAATATAAACGATTATTTCAACAATTTCGTAAGGAATTTGTAAATGCATGAAAAGTGCAAATCATGTGGAACGATATTTGAAGTGAATGAAAGTATTTTAACAAACAATATACAGTGGTTAAAATGTGGAGTTTGTAATCAAAAATGGGCTTTATCCTCAACACCAAATGAAAATCCAATTCAAACAACAAATAAAACTGAAAAAGTTAAACAAGAATTAGCCTCTATAAAATCAATAGTGGAGGATAAATCAAAAATCTTAGCCAAAAAACCTAATCCTGTGCTAGATCAAAAAAATAAAACTGTTGCAGAAATTGCTTCTGAATTATCATTATCTAAACTTAATGAGAATAATAAAAATAAAACAAAATATACTAAAAAAACCAATAACAAAAGGAAAAATAATAAGTTAAATATTTTACCATTTTTAGGTATTGCTCTATGTTCAACATTATTTTTAGCAATATTCTTTCGCTCAACATTATTAAGTTATAGCTTTTTTTATTTCCCAAATCATACTCAAACTAATATTGAAAAAATTAACTCTTTGTTTAAAAAAATTGATTTGCCTATCCTGGCTGACACCAAAAATTTAAACTTGACCAATTTCATTGCTACAGTTCAAAAACAAGAAATAAAGTTTACTGGTGCTATAAAAAATATATCAAAAAGACCAATGTTAGTTCCTCGAATTAAAATCTTAGGAGTAAGAGAAGATAGAAAAATTATTATGGAAAAAATATTAACACTAGAAGATAAAATTATCTTTCCAAATTCTGAAATAAATTTTAACAAATTAGTAAGAGTCAATATTAAAAATCAAACGGACAATGTAACTGTTAAAGCAACACTGTTAAAAAAGATATTTTAATATTAAATAAACTCTATTACTTTTTCTTTCGATATTATATCTAGAATAGTATCAGTTTCTTTCAACTTATATGATTTACCATTATATATTAAAATTTCTACTGCATCGACTCTTGCATTATAATTGGATTTCATTACAGATGCATATGCGCCTGTAGTTCTTATTATTAACTTATCATTATTACTAACTTCAGTAATTTTTCTATTAAGAGCAATAAAATCTCCAGTTTCACAAATTGGCCCAACAATATCTGCAATAATTTCTTTGCCTGGAATTTTTTTAATAGGTTCAATTTTATGGTATGCGTCATATAAAGTTGGTCTAATTAAATTATTCATTGCCACGTCAATTACAATAAAATTTTTATCTTTATTTTTTTTGTTTCTGATAACTTTTGTAACTAAAATACCAGCTTCCGCTATTAAGCTTCTTCCTGGTTCAAAGCTGAGTTTATATTCAGAATCTAGAAATAAATCAGAAATAATTTTTTTATAAGTGTCAAAATCTGGATTTTTATTTTGATCATAATATATACCAATTCCACCTCCTAAATCTAAAGTAGGAACTTTAAATCCATTGCTTTTAAGATTATCAGCAACAGTTTTAAGGTTTAAATAAGCTTTGTGAAAGAAATTGAAATCAAAAATTTGGGATCCAATATGAACACCTAAACCAACTGGATTTATATATTTTAATTTGTGCAATTTTTCATAGATTGAGAGTATATCTTCATTATCAATTCCAAATTTAGTTTCTTTTTCTCCTGTCGAGATTTTTTTGTGAGTATTTGGTGCAATGTCAGGATTTATCCTTAAACAAATATTTGCTGTTAGCTTGAGCTTTGAAGCAATTTCATAGATATCACAAAGTTCTTCATTTGATTCAATATTAAATTGTAAAATGTTATTTCTTATTGCTGTTTCAATCTCATTTTTATCTTTCCCAACACCAGAAAAAATTATTTTATCTGGAGTAATTCCAGCTGCAATACATTTATGAAATTCACCTATAGATACTATGTCAGCCCCAGCACCTAATTTTCCAAAAAATTTTATTATGTTCACGGAATCATTTGCTTTAACAGCATAGTGAATATTTCCTTTGACACTTTTAACTGTATTTAGAAAGAGTTCGTATTTTTCTTTCATTAAGCCTGCATCGTATATAAATAACGGTGTGCCATATTTTGCAGTGAGATCATCTATTTTAATGCCTTGAACATTAAGTTCATCATTTTCATCTCTGTAAAAACCTAAAGGGAACATAATAAATCTAATTTTTTGTAATGATTTGTGAAGGTTTTATAGGTGGCTCTTTTCTACCACAACCATACAAAGAAATAGCCGACAAAAATATAACAACAAGAAGTATGATTTTGAAATTCATTCTTTATTATCCCTCTAAAAATCTTTTTTTAGCATTTTTAATAGCTTTTAAAACATTTTTCGGCGATGTTCCACCATAAGATATTCTACTTGATACAGAGTTTTCAATTTTTAAAACTTCTAATATTTTTAAATCTGCATTAGGAATAACACTTTGGATATCCTCTAAAGTTAAATTTTCTAAAGAAATCATTTTTGTCTCAGCTAACAAAACTATTTTACCTGTTAAATGATGAGCTTCTCGGAAGGGTATTTCAAGATATTTTACAAGGTAATCTGCTAGATCTGTTGCAGTTGGGAAACCTTTTTGAAGTGCCTCCATCATTTTTTCAGGAATAGGTTCAATATCTCCAATCATACCTTCCATATTTAAAATGCATAGTTCAATATTTTTAGCAGTATCAATGATTGGCTCTTTATCTTCTTGCATATCTTTGCCATATGTCATTGGTAGCCCTTTTAGAACTGTCATTAAACTAAGTAAGTTACCAAATATTCTACCAGGTTTAGCTCTTATTAATTCAGCTGCATCTGGATTTCTTTTTTGAGGCATAATACTAGAACCAGTTGTAAAGTTTTCTGGTATTTTAACAAAATTAAACCTGTCAGACGACCAAATAACTAATTCTTCAGCAAGCCTGGACAAATGTATAGCTATTAAAGATGATGCAGACATAAATTCAATAGCAAAATCTCTATCAGCAACAGCATCCATTGAATTTTCAGTAGGTTTATTAAAGCCAAGTTTGTCAGCTACAAAGTGTCTATCTATTGGATAACTAGTACCTGCTAAAGCAGCAGAGCCCAAAGGTAACTCATTCATTCTTTCTCTACAGTCAAGTAATCTTCCCCTATCTCTACCAAACATCTCCACGTAAGCTAATAGATGATGTCCAAATGTAACGGGTTGACCAACTTGAAGATGCGTATAACCTGGCATAAAAAGATCATGATATACTTCGGATTTTTCAATAAGTGTACGTTGTAAATTTTTCAGACTTAATTCTATTTCATCAATTTTTTTCCTAAGCCATAATTTGATATCAGTTGCGACTTGATCATTCCTTGATCTAGCAGTATGTAATTTTTTACCAGCATCTCCTATTATTTCCACTAATCTATTTTCAATATTCATGTGTATATCTTCTAGTTTAGTTGAGAAATTAAACTCTTTGTTGGATATTTCTTTTTTTATTTGTTCTAAACCAGACTTAATAGACAAAAACTCTTTTTTAGAAATAATATTTTGTTTAGATAACATTTCTGAATGTGCTATTGATCCTTCAATATCCTCGATATAAAAAATCTGATCAAATTGAATCGATGAATTAAACTCTTCCATTAACTCGCTTGGAGATGTAGAAAATCTCCCACCCCAAATTTTATTATCTTTTTGTTTATCTAAACTACTTTTTTTCATTTTATTATCTATATTAAATACTAAGAAACTATTAATCTAAAGTAATATTTAATATGCTTATATCAAATTTTAATAAAATAATAATAATATTATTTCTCGCAATTTTATCTGGGAATGCTTTTGCTGTCGAATATCTAGATAAAATAAGTGATAAAATAAAATTCCCAACTTTGAAGGTTCTGGATAATAAAGAAAAGCCTTTAATATTAAAATTTAACCAGGATTTGAAGAAAAAAGGTTATGTAATTAATTTTTGGGCTACTTGGTGTGTTCCATGTAAAGAAGAGCTACCTGATTTAAGCTTATTAAAATCTAAGATTAAAAAATACAATATAGATGTTTTTACTATATCAATAGATAAAAAAGATATTAAAGATCAACTAAAATTTTTATCTAATAATGGTGCTTCAAATTTAGAACATTTCTTTGATAAAGAAATGAAAATTTTTAAAGCATTAAAATTGAGAGGAATTCCTACAACAATAATAGTTAATCAAAATAGTTTCATTATTTCAAAACATGAAGGAATTTTAAAATGGGGAGAAGATGCAATAATTAATAAGATAAAAAGCTTATTTTATTAGTTTCTCCATTTCTGGGACAGTTTTAAATAAATCATCAGCAAGCCCATAATCAGTTACAGAAAATATAGGAGCCTCTTCATCTTTATTTATCGCTACAATTACCTTACTGTCTTTCATGCCAGCTAAATGCTGTATTGCACCAGAAATTCCAGCAGCTATATATAAATTTGGGGCAACTACTTTTCCAGTTTGGCCTACTTGCCAATCGTTGGGCACATACCCAGCGTCAACTGCTGCTCTACTTGCCCCCATTGCTGCTCCTAGTTTGTCCGCTAATTTTTCTAGAACTTGAAAGTTTTCAGCTGATCCAAGACCTCTTCCACCTGAAACAACAATATCAGCAGCAGTTAATTCAGGTCTTTCATTTTGTGAAAGTTCTGAATTAATATATTTTGTTAATTCAGTATTTTTCTCAGCTTTAATAGATACAGTTTCAACTTTATTTTCACTTAATGATGCTTTTTCAAATGCAGTAGTCCTTACAGTAATGACTTTACATGCATCTTCACTCTTGCAAGTGGCTATGGCGTTACCAGCGTAAATTGGTCTTTTAAAAGTATTTTCATCTATTATTTCAATAATATCTGGAACAATCATGACATCTAGCAAAGCAGCTAGACGAGGAGCTGTATTTTTTCCATTTGCTGTATTTGAAAATAAAATGTGAGAATAATTTTGTGCAATAGATTTAATAAGGACAGATAAATTTTCTGCTATTGAGTTTTTATACATCTCATCATTGCAATAAAGAACTTTATTTAGACCATCAATTTTTCTTGCATTATCAATAACCTCTTGGCAACTATGACCAACAACTAACAAGTCAGTATCGCCAATTTGTTTGGCTGCGTTTACAGTATGTAAAGTAGCAGGTAAAAGTTCATGGTTATTATGTTCAGCTATAGCGAGTGCTTTCATTTTATATTCCTTCAATTTCTTATATTACTTTTGCTTCATTTTTTAATTTATCAACTAATTCATCTACAGTTTTTAACATAATCCCTGATTGACGTTTAGCAGGTTCTTCAACTTTTAAAATACTTAAATGTTTTTTTATTTCTATGTTTAGATCTTCAATCTTAATTTCGCTAATTGGCTTTTTCTTAGCTTTCATAATGTTTGGAAGACTAGCATATCTGGGTTCATTTAATCGTAAGTCAGTGCTTATAACCGCAGGTAATGAAATTTCAATATTTTCAATTCCACCGTCAACTTCACGACTAACTTTGGCTGTTTTTCCTGAAATTTCCACTTTGCTTGCAAAAGTTGCTTGAGGCCAATCTAATAAGGCTGCAATCATCTGACCAGTAGCATTCATATCATCGTCTATTGCTTGTTTACCTAAAATCATCAAATCGATATTCTCTTTTTTAGCAATAGATGAAATAATTTTTGCTACGTTAAGTGGCTCAAGATTAACATTGGATTCAACAAAAATCCCTGAATCTGCACCCATTGCAAGAGCATTTCTTATAGTTTCTTGAACCTGAGATGCACCGATAGATATGGCTACAACCTCATTCGCTATTCCTTTTTCTTTTAATCTTAAAGCCTCTTCAACAGCTATCTCGTCAAAAGGGTTCATAGACATTTTAACGTTTTCTAATTCAACACCTGAATTATCATTTTTAACTCTGACTTTTACGTTATAGTCTACCACTCTTTTAACAGGCACTAAAATTTTCAAACTAAACTCCCTTCCGTAAATAAATTATTTTTGATTCAAACCTGGTATCCATAATACGTCCTTTAATCCATTTTCGTTTAAAACTCTGCATAATACAAATAATAAATCAGACAATCTATTCAAATAAATTAAAGATTGTATATTTATATCTTCTATGCTTGAAAGTAAACTAATGTCTCTTTCAGCTCTTCTAGCTATTGTTCTTGACTGGTGGAGCAAAGTAGAGGCTTCTGATCCACCTGGTAAAATGAAGGAGTTAAGAGGTTTTAATGACTTATTATAGTAGTCTATTTTATTTTCTATTTTATCAATTTGTCCCTTTTTAATTCTAAGTGCTGGATACTTTTCTTTTTCTTTCGATATTGGTGTTGCTAAATCTGCACCTAAATCAAATAAATCATTTTGAATCTCTCTGATTAAATTTTTAATTTCATTATGAAGTAAGTTTGAATTTCCTTTGTTTAAGCAAAAGTATACTATTCCCAAGGAGGAATTTAACTCATCAACTGAACCATATGCTTGTGGTCTAGGTGAGTGCTTTGGAACTCTACTTCCATCGGTTAATCCAGTTGATCCGTCATCGCCCGTTCGGGTATAAATTTTATTTAATTTAACCATTGTGATATCTCTTATAAATTAATAAGCATATAAAAATTAATATTGCTATAGCTTGAAAAATTATTCTGTATCTCATTAAAATATTGCTATGTGACTTGTTGTATTCTCCACCTCTAGCCATTGTTATCAAGCCCCAAGCAAGAATAAGAACCACTAATGTCATAGAAAGAAATAAAGTAATGTTGAACCAATCCATTATAAAATTCCTTCTAAGACATTAATAAAATCATTTTTTTTGTTAATATAGGCAGCCTTGACAGTATTATGCATTAAGCATGCAATTGTCATTGGCCCAACTCCGCCAGGAACAGGGGTAATTTTTTTGGCAATTTTTAAAACATTTTCAAATTTGACATCACCAACAAGTACTCCCTTATTACTAGAATTATCATCATTTTTAGATTCTAATCTATTAATTCCAACATCTATTACAATCGCATCTGGTTTAATAAATTTTTCATCAATCATTAGAGGAATACCCACTGCTACAATTAAGATGTCTGCTTTTCTAGTATGTACTTCAATGTTTTTGCTTTTTGAATGAATTATTGTCACTGAGCAGTCTGAAGATAGTAACAGTGATGCCATTGGTTTTCCAACAATGTTTGATCTCCCAATTATAACAGCGTTTTTCCCTTTTATATCGTCAATTTCGTGCTTCAACATATAAAGACAGCCTAAGGGTGTACATGGAATAAATTTTGGGTTCCCCATAAAAAGTTTACCAAAATTCTCTGGGTGAAATCCATCAACATCTTTTGATGGACTAATTAAATTAATGATCTTTTTTTCTGAAATATGTTTGGGAAGTGGAAGTTGAACAAGGATTCCATCCACATTTTGATCCTTATTTAATACTGAGATATGGTGTATTAATTCTTTTTCTGTAACATCAGAACCAAGTAAGATTTCTCTAGATTCTATATCAATTTTTTTGGCTATTAGGATTTTATTTTTTACGTATATTTTACTAGCTGGATTGTCTCCAACTAGTATGACAGTAAGGCATGGCTTACGATTAAAATTATGTAAAAATTCTTTGCTCAGAGGATGAATTTCTCCTAACAGCTTTTCAGCATACATTTTTCCATCAATTATTTTGTTTATAATCGTCATAAATTAATTTATAATCCTAATCTATAATCTTGAATTAAGTTTTTTAAAAAGCTCAATAAAAGAATAACAATTACAGGGGATAAATCTATTCCTGAAAGAGATGGTATATACTGTCTTATTTTTCCTAATAAAGGTTCATGCAAAGATATTAATGCTCTAAAAATTGTATTAATAATTTTGTTATAGCTATTAATCATTTGAAATTGGATTAGAACACTCATTATAACATATACGAATAATGTATATAAATAGAGTGTTATAATTTCATTTATCAAGATCAAGATGGCATTCATAATTACATAACTATTTCTATGTTGAGTATTTTGGAGATAGTAACTATCATTGACATTAATATATCTAATATCAATATTTGTCTATTCAAGAACAACCTTTGAGGTAAATCTAAATGTATTTAAAATTAGCAGATAATTTAGCTAAATTAGTTTTAAAGTGTTTTTTTATTAGTATTGTTTTTATAAATAGTACTTACACTAATGCCACAGAAAAAAAGAATGATTGGGACATAAAAGCCAACAAAGTTTCTGGACAAACAATTTTTTTTCACGCATGGGGTGGCGCTAAGAATATTAACTCATATATCAAATGGGCTTCAGATGAAGTTAAAAAAAGATATAACATAACGGTTAAACACGTAAAAGTAACTGATACTGCTAATGTAGTAGCAAGAATATTATCAGAAAAAAATGTCAAAAAAGACAATAATGGAGCCGTCGACTTAGTATGGATTAATGGAGAAAATTTTTCAGTGATGAAGAAAAATAATATGCTTCTCTCTGAAAATTGGATTAGAGACTTACCAAATTCTAAGTATTTAGATTTTGAAAATAACCCTAGTTTGTTAAATGATTTTGGAATTCCAACAGAAGGTATGGAAATGCCTTGGGGAGTATCACAATTAAATTTTTATTACGATACTAAATACATTAAATCACCTCCAAGATCAGCATTTGAATTAAAAGATTATATAATCAGAAACAAAGGTAGGTTTACTTTTCCTCAGCCACCAGATTTTACGGGGACTAGTTTTTTAAAACAAATTTTAATTGAGTTGATAGATAATAAAAGCTTGTTGAAATCAGAGTATATTATTCATAAGCATAAAGATGCTCTTAGCCCATTATGGAAATGGTTAGATGAGACAACTCCATATTTGTGGAGAGAAGGCAAAAATTACCCCCCTAATTATTTAGCTTTAACAGAATTAGTTGCAGAAAGAGAAATTGACATTGGAATGGCCTTTAATATAGCACACGCTTCAAATGCAATTTCTGAAGGAAAGTTACCCAACACTATAAGAAGTTTCATACATAAAGATGGAACTCTTGCTAACGTCCATTTTTTAACAATTCCATATAACTCTGGTAAAAAAACTGCTGCTAAAATCTTTGTCAATTTCCTGATATCACCGGAAGCTCAATTAAAAAAACAGGACAAGACTTTTTGGGGTGACCCAAGTGTTATTTCAGTAGCAAAATTAGATAAAAATTGGAAAAATAAATTTACTTCTCTGCCAAGAGGTCTTGCAACACTCTCAAATGAAGAGTTAACAATGAAACTGGAGGAGCCACATCCCTCCTGGGTTAAAATCATAGAAGAAGGGTGGATAGAAAAATATGGCTCAAATAATTAGGTCATAAATGGTAAATAAGTTTTTCCGGCTCCTTTCCAAATTTTCAATAGTGTTTATTGGATTAATTATCACTCTGCCTATATTGTTTGGTTTTTTAGGCTTTTTTTTACCATCATTTAATTATTTACCAACTCTAGGAAAAGGTGAACTTAGCTTAAATTATTTTTATATATCAATGAATATTCCAGGGATATATAAGTCAATATTATTGTCGATATTTACTGGTTTATTTTCAACTGCTATAGCGTTATTTTTTTCTCAAGTTATTCTTTTATATTTTTTTAAAACTAAATTTTATAATTATCTAAAAATCATAATATCACCTTTAATTGCTCTACCACATATTACAATGGCTATTGGTTTAATTTTTCTTTTATCTCCAAGTGGATTATTATTAAGGTCTGTTTCACCTTGGTTAACAGGCTTTGATAGACCTCCAAACTCTTATTTATTTCCAGATGAATATGGTTTTTTTTTAATATTAGGCCTTATTTTAAAAGAAATTCCATTCCTAATCTTAGTGTCTTTATCAGCTTTGAGAGAGTTTTCTTCATCGAAATTTTTTGATATAGGCAAATCACTTCAGCATTCGAGTTTTTCTACCTGGTTTATATTAATATTTCCAAATATTTACAAAAAAATTAGACTTGTTATATTTATAATCATTGCATTCTCATCATCTGTGGTTGATATGTCTTTACTTTTGGCACCATCAACTCCTTCCACTTTATCAGTACGAATTTTGCAAATCTTTCAATCTTCAGATATGGACTCATTCTTCATAGCTTCAAATTTATCTTTAATTCAATTATTTATAATTATAATTTTACTTATAGTTTGGATTTTTTTTGAGAAAATAATTAAATCAAAATTCTTTTATATTTTTTTTATAAAAATTACTTCGTTTAAATCAGAGTTTTTGAAAATTACTATTTTATGTTTTAATATAATTTTATTTTTATTATCTTTTATGGGTGTAATTTGTTCTATTTTGTGGGGATTAAGTGAAAATTGGTACTTTCCAAATTTTTTTCCAAATGATTTAAACATAGAAAATTTTTTAAATTTTTATTATCAGAATAAATCATTGATTTTAATTTCTATATTTATTCCTTTGATGGTTTCATTACTGTCTATATCTTTGATAATTTTGTGGGTTGAATTATTAGACTATTTAAACATAACAAAAACTCAATTTGAATGGATTATATTTACTCCTTTATTTATTCCGCAAATTTCTTTTTTAATTGGAATACAGAGTTTTATGATATTTTTTAATTTTAGTAGTTTTTTAATACCACTTATATTTGTTCAATTATTTTATGTCATACCATATTGTTTTATCATACTTGCTCCAGCTATGAGAGAAGTTAAAACTGATTATATAAAAGTAGCTTCTAGTCTAGGAAAAAACAGATTAGTTAGGTTGTTTAAGATAAAAATTCCACTAGTCTTACCTTCTCTAATGACTTCATTCGCTATAGGCATGATAGTTTCTTTTGCTTTGTATGTACCTGTTTATTTTATAGGTGCGGGCAGAGTCACAACTTTGACGGTCGAGGCTCTAAATTTAGCTTTGAGTGGTTCTAAAGAAGATCTGGGCATTGCAACAATTTTCCAAATATTGTTTCCAACCTTATTATTGTTCACTGTTGCTTTCATAAATAGAAAAACTGTAAAGTGGCAAATTTAATTTTAACTAGATTACTTGATTAGCTAATATAAATCTTTTATAGAATTTAAAAAAAAAAATTAGGAGTGCATTTTGTCTAATATACCAGCGTTTAAGGGTAAAAAAATTGCTGTGATGGTAGCAAGTGGTTTTAATGAAGAACAATTTTTAATAATACAGAAAACAATTTTAGCTGCTGAGGGTTCTTACACTATAATTTCTCGAGATATTGGTACGACTAATGGTTGGGCATCAGAGAAATGGGGATTATCTTATCCTGTTGATCAACCAGTTTCTGAGACATTGGCTATAGATTTTGATGCTTTAATTGTACCAGGTGGAGCAAATCAAATTGAAACTTTGAGTAACGATCTTCATGTAAGAAGAATTTTAAGGGCTTTTTTAAGAGAAAATGAACCGGTTGCTTTGGCGGGTGTTTCCTCAATCTTACTTACAACAATAGATGCGGCGAAAGGTAGAAAAGTTGCAGCATCAGATGCGGATAGTGCTCTTTTAATTGCTGCTGGTGCAGAAATTATTGATAAACCAACGGTAAGAGATAATAATTTGATAAGCGCAACCAGTGGTGAGTCAGGAATTTCTGATCTTTTAGAAATGCTTGCACAAGCTATTAAAGAAAATAATTAACAAAAGAGGATGTGAATGGGGCAAATGAATAAAATTAGTCCTTGTATAGGAGTTTGCTCAATTGATCCTAAAAGTAATTTATGTTTGGGATGTCTTCGTTCGTCAGACGAAATCGCTATTTGGCCACTGATAGATAATCAAAAAGCTTTAGAGATTATGAAAGAGATCAAAAAAAGATCTCATAAGAAATTTAATTCTAATTTATAGGAATTTTCAAATGCATAAATATAGAACTCATAAATGTAATGAATTAAGAATTGAAAATGTTAACGAACAAGTAAAGTTATCAGGCTGGGTCCATAGAAAGAGGGATCATGGACAATTAATATTTGTAGACCTTAGAGATCATTATGGATTAACCCAAGTTGTTGTTGATTCATCAAATAAGAATTTTTCTATTTTTGAAAGCCTACCTTTAGAAAGTGTAATAACTGTATCAGGAATAGTTGTGGAAAGATCGGATGAAACAATTAATGATAATTTACCAACAGGTAAAATAGAAATAAATTTGTCTGAATTAGAAATTATTTCCCAATCAAAAACATTACCTTTGCAAGTTAATTCGGATGAAGATTATGGCGAAGAAACTAGATTAAAATTTAGATATTTAGACTTAAGAAGAAGTAGGCCTCATGAAAATATTGTCTTAAGATCTAATGTTATTCAAACTATTAGAAATAAAATGTTAGAGTTAGGATTTTTAGAATTTCAAACACCAATTTTAACCGCTTCTAGTCCAGAAGGTGCAAGAGATTTTTTAGTTCCTTCTAGACTTAATAAAGGGAAGTTTTATGCTTTGCCTCAAGCTCCTCAGCAATTTAAACAACTCATAATGGTGTCTGGTTTTGATAAATATTTTCAAATAGCTCCATGTTTTAGGGATGAAGATAGTAGAGCTGACAGATCGCCTGGAGAATTTTATCAGCTTGATTTAGAAATGTCATATGTTGAACAAGGAGACGTTTTTCAAGCTGTAGAACCTGTGATTAAAGAAGTTTTCAAAAAATATTCAGACAAAAGTATTGATGAGATTTTCCCAAGAATTACTTATAAAGACTCAATGTTAAAATATGGAAACGACAAACCTGACTTGAGATTTGCTCTTGAGATTCAGGATGTAACAGATATTTTTAGAAATTCTGGTTTTACTATTTTTGCAAAATCAATTGAAAATGGATCTGTAGTAAGAGCCGTTCCAGGTCCGAATTGTGGTTCACGTTCGGTTGCAGATAGAATGAATAGTTGGGCTCAAGGAGAGGGTGCGCCTGGAATGGGATATATTATTTTTAGTGAAAACTCTGCTAAAGGACCAATTGCAAATGCATTGGGAATTGAAAAATCTCTTGAAATGAAAACCTTATTTAACCTTAATGATGGAGATGCTCTGTTCTTTTCTTGTGCATCAGAGAGTGAAGCAGCTAATTTAGCAGGAAGAGCCAGAGTTAAAATTGCAACAGACAGAGAACTAATTGAAAAAAACATATTTAAATTTTGTTGGATAGTAGATTACCCTATGTTTGAAAAAGACGAAAATACTGGAAAAATAGAATTTTCTCATAATCCTTTTTCTATGCCACAAGGAGGTATGGACGCATTGTTGAATGAAAATCCACTAGATATTCTTGCATATCAATACGACTTAGTTTGTAATGGAATTGAGCTTTCATCTGGCGCTATAAGAAATCATGTTCCTGAAATAATGTATAAAGCTTTCGAAATTGCAGGTCACAAGCCCGAGGTTGTTGACAATAAATTTCCAGCCATGATTAATGCTTTTAAATTTGGTGCACCTCCTCATGGAGGGATAGCCCCAGGTATTGATCGTATTGTAATGTTATTAGCTGATGAACCAAATATAAGAGAAGTAATTTTATTTCCAATGACTGGTAAAGCAGAAGATTTGATGATGAACGCACCAAACGAAATAAACGAACTTCAATTAAAAGAATTAGGTATTAAATTAGACAAAAAAACCAAACTTAATTAATTCTAATTATATTCAATCTATGCATTATAATTGTAAGAAATATGAATAAAATAACTGCTCCAGTTTGATGAAGAGCTCCTAAGTAAATCGGAACCATATTTATTAAGGTAACTATACCTAAGAAAAATTGGAAACATACTATTGCACTCATAAACAGGGAGTATTTTTTAACAATTCCATCGCTACTTTGTGTATAGTTTCTATAGCAATATATCAGCACACAAATTGTAGTGAATAAAGCTATATGTCTGTGATGAAATTGAGCTGAGGCAGGATTTTCAAATGGATCTAAAAATCCATTTTCACCATAATTTTCTGGGATAAAACTATATCCCATTAAAGGATATTCATTGTACATTAAACCAGCGTCCATTCCAGCAACAAATGCACCAGCGATAATTGTTGTAAATAAAAAACAAAAAATTGTGAAGCTGAAGTCTAATTTAATCTTAGAGTGACCATTTTTAAATTCTAATAAAGTCCAAATTAAAAGGAATAATATTAATAATGCATTAGATAAATGTACAGCCAAACGATATTGTGAAACTGTAGGATCATTTACAAGACCAGACTTTACCATCCACCAGCCTATGATCGCTTGTAAACTCCCTAAAAATAAAATAGTTATTAATTTTAATAAAATTGAATTGGGAATTTTATTAGACAAATAAAAAATAATTAACGGAATAATAAAAACGATTCCAATTAACCTTCCCCATAATCTGTGAAAGTATTCCCAAAAAAATATCTTTTTGAATTCTATGATGCTCATTCCTTGATTTTTAAAAATATATTCTGGTGAACTCATGTAAAGTGAGAAAACTCTTTTCCATTCTTCATCAGTAATAGGTGGTAAAAATCCCCAAATTGGTCTCCATTCAACCATTGATAAACCAGAATCTGTCAACCTAGTAACACCGCCAATTAGTATCATTAGAACTACCATTACAATAGTAGAGTACAGCCATGTGTTTATGTATGTTTGGTTTGAAATTGAGTTCATTGTAAATTAATGCTTTTTTTAATGTATATGTGATGTTTTATCTTAAAAGCAATATTTTAAATATTTTTTTTATTTAATCTTGAAAGTTACATACAATTACACTATTTAAGCTCCATCAATAATGTATTTATTGTTTAACTTAAACATTTTTAATAAGGGAGAAAAGGCATGAAGTTTAGGCCACTTCACGACAGAGTTGTTGTTGAGCGCCTCGAAGCAGAGGAGAAAACAGCTAGTGGAATAATTATTCCAGATTCAGCACAAGAAAAGCCAATGCAAGGTAAGATTATTGCAGCAGGTTCCGGAGCACGTGACGAAACTGGAAAGATTCAACCTTTAGATGTAAAAGAAGGTGATGTTGTACTTTTTGGGAAATGGTCCGGTACTGAAGTTAAGCTTGATGGTAAAGATCTTTTGATCATGAAAGAAAGCGATATCATGGGAATAATGGGTTAATTATTCTCTACTAGAAATAATAATTACTTTATAATTTGAAAGGAAAAAAAAATGGCTGCTAAAGAAGTCAAATTTGGTGCTAACGCTAGAGCACAAATGATTGAAGGTGTTGATATACTAGCTGAAGCCGTAAAAGTTACATTAGGCCCAAAAGGTAGGAATGTTGTTATTGATAAATCTTTTGGTGCACCAAGAATAACTAAAGATGGTGTTACTGTTGCTAAAGAAATTGAATTAAAAGAAAAATTTCAAAATATGGGCGCGCAGATGGTTAGAGAAGTTGCGTCTAAAGCTAATGATGTGGCAGGTGATGGTACAACTACTGCAACGGTATTAGCTCAAGCTATAGTTAAAGAAGGTTCTAAAGCAGTTGCTGCTGGTTTAAATCCTATGGATCTTAAAAGAGGTATCGATTTAGCCATAGAAGCTGTTGTAGCTGATTTGGAAACAAGAACTAGCAAAATTTCCACTAACGAAGAAGTTGCACAAGCTGGCACCATATCAGCAAACGGTGAAACTGAAATTGGTGAAATGATAGCTAAGGCTATGGATAAGGTCGGAAATGAAGGCGTTATAACAGTTGAAGAAGGTAAAACACTCGCAACTGAATTAGACGTTGTGGAAGGTATGCAATTCGATAGAGGATACTTATCTCCATACTTCATAACAGACGCTGATAAAATGAAAGTAGTTATGGAAGATCCATACATACTATTGTTTGAAAAGAAATTAGCTAACCTGCAGGAAATGTTACCAATATTAGAAAAAGTTGTTCAATCTGGTAAACCTCTTTTAATTATTGCTGAAGATGTTGAAGGTGAGGCACTAGCAACTCTTGTTGTTAACAAGCTTAGAGGTGGTTTAAAAATAGCTGCCGTTAAAGCTCCAGGTTTCGGTGATAGAAGAAAAGCTATGTTAGAGGATATTGCAATTTTAACAAAAGGAGATCTGATATCTGAAGACCTTGGAATAAAGCTTGATAATGTAACACTCGAAATGCTTGGAACAGCTAAACGTGTAGAAGTCACAAAAGAAGAGACTACTATAATTGATGGCGCTGGTTCTAAAGATGATATTGGTGCTAGATGTAACCAAATTAGAGCTCAGATCGAAGAGACTACTTCTGATTATGATAAAGAAAAACTTCAAGAAAGATTAGCTAAATTAGCTGGTGGAGTTGCTGTTATCAAAGTCGGAGGAGCTACTGAAGTTGAAGTTAAAGAGCGTAAGGATCGTGTAGATGATGCCATGCATGCTACAAGAGCCGCTGTTGAAGAAGGTATTGTACCTGGTGGTGGAGTTGTTTTTGTGAAAGCAATCACGTCATTAGATAAAGTAAAAGTTGACAACTCAGACCAAAAAATGGGAGTTGATATTGTTAGAAGAGCACTTAAGGCTCCTGCGAAGCAAATAGCTGACAATGCTGGTGAGGATGGTGCAGTCATAGTAGGTAAATTGCTTGAATCAACTGATCCGAACTACGGCTTCAATGCTCAAACTAATGAATTTACAGACTTAGTTAAAGCTGGAGTTATAGATCCAACTAAGGTCGTAAGATCAGCCCTACAAAATGCAGCATCTGTAGCAGGTCTATTAATAACTACAGAAGCTATGGTTGCTGACAAGCCTGAGCCACCAGCAGGTGGTGGTGGTGGAATGCCAGACATGGGCGGCATGGGCGGCATGGGTGGCATGGGTGGCATGGGTGGCATGCCAGGCATGATGTAATTCTGCTCTACTATATTATTCTAACACCTCTAGCTTTTTTAGTTAGAGGTGTTTTTTTTTGATAATTATTTGATTATTTGTTGCTTACTATTATTAACTCATATAGCAATAAAAATTATTATTTAAAATTAAGTCATGGAAAAATCAGAAATTAAAAAATTTGCAGAGAAATCGAATGCTTGGCCTTTTGTTGAAGCTAGGAATTTAAGGGATAGACTGGATAAAATTGAGAGTTTTGCTCAAAGAGATAACAATAACCCTGTTCTATTTGAGACTGGATATGGACCTTCAGGGCTTCCTCATATAGGAACATTTGGTGAAGTTGCGAGGACTAACATTGTACGTAACGCATTTGAAGTTTTAACTGATAGAAACACAAAGTTAATATGTTTTTCAGACGATATGGATGGCTTTCGTAAAATTCCAGAGAATGTCCCTAACAAAGTTTTACTTGAGAAATTTATTGAACATCCCTTAACCAGTGTTCCTGATCCTTTTGAAAAATTTAGTAGTTTTGGTGATCATAATAATCATAAATTACAAGAATTTTTAGACCACTTTAATTTTGAGTATGAATTTGTTTCAGCTACAGAATGCTATAAAAGCGGTAAATTTGATGAGGCACTCAAAAAGATTTTATTAAATTATGAAAAAATAAAAAACATAATTTTGCCTACTTTAGGCGAAGATCGTAAAAAAACTTACAGCCCGTTTCTTCCAGTCTGTCCAAAATCTGGTAAAGTTTTGCAAGTTAACATCACTTCAATCAATACTAAAAACAATACTGTAAGTTATATTGATGAAGATACTAAAGAATTAGTTACTGTCTCTATTCTTGGTGGATCCTGTAAGTTGCAGTGGAAGTGTGATTGGGCAATGCGTTGGTTTGCTCTAGGTGTAGATTATGAGATGTCAGGCAAAGACTTATCTGAAAGTGTAATTTTATCTAGCAAAATATTGAGAGTCCTTGGAAGGACGCCTCCATCAGGCTTTTCCTACGAACTTTTTCTAGATAATAATGGTGAAAAAATTTCAAAATCCAAAGGTAATGGTTTATCTATAGAGGAGTGGCTGAGATATGGTTCACCTGAATCTCTAAGTCTGTTTATGTATACAAATCCCAAAAGAGCTAAGAGACTTTTTTTTGACGTCATACCTAAAACCACTGATGAATATTTTACACATTTGAAAAAATATTCTGAACAAGACACTCCTGGAAAAATTGATAATCCAGTATGGCATTTACATAAAGGTTCACCAAAATCTAATGACCTTCCTGTTACATATACATTATTGTTAAATTTAGTGTCTGTATGTTATGCCAGTGATCCAGATATAGTATGGGGATATGTCAAGACCTACTCACCTAATTCAACAAGAACTAAAGAATTAGATGATTTAATTGATCTAGCTGTTAATTATTATAAAGAGAAAATAGAACCTCAAAAGAAGTATAGGCTTCCAAATGAAAAAGAGAAAAAAGGTATTACAGAATTAATAAATACTTTATCAACATTAAACAATGAAACTTCTTCTGATGATATTCAAGCTATTGTATTTGCAATTGGGAAAAAACTTGAATATGAGAATTTACGGGAATGGTTTAAAGGTCTCTACGAGACTGTTCTAGGACAATCTGAAGGACCTAGAATGGGAAGTTTCATAAAACTATATGGGATTGAACCAACAAAAAAATTATTAGAAAACGTTATTCTAGGTAACTTAGTTAAAGAATAGACTCAATGATTTGGAAATTTATTGCTTTTTTTGTAAGAAAACTTGATCCAGAAATTGCTCATAAAATAACTATCAAATTCTTGAAATTTGGTTTGCATCCAAGATTAAATAAAATTGGAATTCCAATAAACATTGGTAATTTGATTTTTAAAAATTTTATTGGTGTTGCCGCTGGTTTTGATAAAAATGCAGAAGTAATAAACAAAATTCATTTTTTGAACTTTGGTTTCACTGAAGTTGGTACTATTACACCAATGCCTCAACACGGAAATTCAAAACCAAGAATTTTTAGGTTAGAAAAAGATAAAGCTATAATAAACCGAAATGGTTTTAACAATTTAGGAATGTTAGAAGCTAAAAAAAAATTAAAGCATTATAGAAAAAGTTTCCCTGTAGGAAGTGATTTTCTTGTTGGAGTTAATATTGGTCCCAACAAAGATAGTGAAGATAGGTTTAACGATTATAAAGTTCTTGCTGAAAATTTATCAGAGTATGCCGACTATATTTCTATAAATGTGTCTTCACCAAACACACCAAACTTAAGAGATTTTCAAAATAAGGAGAATTTAAAAAAAGTAATAAATTTTGTTAAAGACGGCATTGCTACATCCAAAACTTTTAATAAAAAATTGCCAATTTTTTTGAAGATTGCTCCAGACATAAATCAGCAGACATTGAGCTCTATTATTGAAACAGCCCATTCACAAAAGATTTTTGGGTTGATCATTTCTAATACGACTTTAGATAGAGACAATAATCTAAAATCAAAAAAATCTAATGAATTAGGAGGCTTGTCTGGAAAACCACTATTTAAAAAATCAACTGATATTTTATCAAAAGCAAACAAAATAATTAAAAATAATAATTATAAATTATTTTTAATTGCAGCTGGTGGTGTCTCAGACAGTAAAACTGCATATGTAAAGATTTTGTGTGGAGCACATTTAGTGCAATTATATTCTTCTCTAACATTTGAAGGACCTTTGGTTGCAAATAAAATAATAAGTGGCATGTTAGAATTAATGAAAAGAGATAATATAAAAAATATTTTTGATATAGTTGGTATAATTGATAATCCCAAAAAAGCTATGAATGTTGCAATTAATGGTTTTAAAAATCATAAAAATTAGATTCCTCTACCATTTAACTTGACCTTCAAGGCTTGCTATCTTATAAGTCACTAGATTAATTTTGAGGTATATAATGTCCAGAGTTTGTGAAATTTCAGGTAAAAGTGTTATGAGTGGTAATAACGTTAGTCATGCAAAAAATAAAACCAAAAGAAAATTTTTACCTAATCTTCAAAATGTTAAGTTCTTCAGTAAGTCCTTAGAAAAATCCATTAGCATGAAAGTATCTGTAAGAGCTTTAAAGTCTGTTGAAAAAAATGGCGGTTTAGATGATTACTTATCAAAGACAAGTAATAGAGTTTTAGCACCTCAAGCTATAGCAATTAAAAAATCTATTCAAAAAAAATTTAAAAAAAGAAGTTAGCTCTTCCTAATATCATTCTTCATTGAATAAATCAGCTAGCTGTTCAGTAACAGCCCCACCCAATTGCTCAGCATCAGTAAGCGTTACTGCTTTATCATAATAACGGGTAACGTCGTGACCAATACCAATTGCAACTAATTCTACGGGTGACCTGTTTTCTATAAATGAGATTACCTGTTTCAGATGAAGTTCTAAGTAGTTACCGCTATTAGAAGAAAGAGTAGTATCGTCAACGGGCGCACCATCGCTTATAACCATAAGGATTTTTCTATCTTCAACTCTACCTAATAGTCGTTCATGTGCCCAGATTAATGCCTCACCATCTATGTTCTCCTTTAAAATTCCCTCTCTAAGCATTAATCCAAGTGAATTTTTTGCTCTTCTCCATGGTGCGTCTGCTGGTTTATAAATTATATGCCTTAAGTCATTCAATCTTCCAGGATAAGTTGGTTTTCCTTCATTTATCCATTGTTCCCGCGATTGACCACCCTTCCATGCTTTTGTGGTGAAACCCAAGATTTCAACTTTAACTCCACATCTTTCAAGTGTTCTAGCCATAATATCAGCGCAAATTGCTGCAATGGTTATAGGTCTCCCCCTCATTGATCCAGAATTATCTATTAGCAAAGTCACTATCGTGTCTCTAAATTTCATATCTTTTTCCTGCTTATAAGAAAGTGGGAATAATGGTTGAGTAATTACTCTAGCTAATTTCGATGCATCTAACATTCCTTCTTCAAGATCAAAGTTCCAGGATCTATTCTGTTTGGCTTGTAATTTTCTTTGAAGTTTATTAGCCAATCTGGCTATAGCACCTTGAAGATTCTCAAGTTGTTTATCAAGTGTCCCTCTAAGTCGGCTAAGTTCGTCTTCTTCACATAACTCTGTGGCATTAACGATTTCGTCGTACTTGGTAGAAAAGACTTGATAATTATAATTAATATTATTTTTACCTATATTGTCCCCTGATAAAGGATTAGGAACGATTTCACCCTCACTCTCTCCATCTTCATTATCAGCATCGGCATCTTGAGTTTCACCTTGTATTTCTTGATCATTGTCCTGGGCATCGCTACTACTATCTAATCCGGCATCTTCATCGTTATCACTATCATTTTCTGCAGATGAATCGTTTTCGTCATTCTCATCAGAATTGTTGTCTTCAGTATCCTCTTTTTCACCATCATTATTAGGATCTTTTTCTCCAATATCCGCGTGTAATGCTGATAACAATTGATTTGTATATTTTGCAAAAGTTTCTTGATTAGTAGTATTTTCTTCAAGTTGGTTTAGAAGATTGCCAATTTTGTTATTAATCCAAGGTCGCCATTTCTCTAGAGAAACAGATGTATTTGGAGGGGAGTTAGAGCCAGTAATTTTTTCTCTAATTACTAAGTGCAAAGCATTTACTAACGCCTCCTTATCTTCTCCACCAGGAACAGGTAGAATTGTTTCTTTAAATTTTTCAACAACTAAATGTTGTAAGTTTTTCTTTATACCTAGTAGATTCTTGGATCCGACAGCTTCAATTCTAGATTCTTCTGCTAACTGAAAAATTTGGGATGATAAATCTGAAGATGGTATATATTTATTATGCAAAACAGGATCATGATACTTAATCTTAAGTGCAATTTTATCTGCCTCACCTCTTAATTTAAATAATTCTTTATTATCCAATTCTTTTGATATTATTGGTAATCTAACCTCTTTAGACGACAAATAACCTGTAGATCCAGAAAACTTTATTTCTCTTTCTTCAATCATGTTTCCAGAAATTGCTTTTAAAGTTGAGGCAGTAGCATTTTGGAATTGAGTGTTTTCTGAATTTTTGCTCATTTTAATTTTAAGCGTCTATACTTTTTTCAACTTCAATTAACTCTCTTCCAAAACATCTTTGATAATATTCTGACAAAATTGGTCTCTCCATTTCATCGCATTTGTTAAAAAAAGTTAGCTTGAAAGCTAAATCAATATCTTCAATTATATTTGTGTTTTCTGCCCATGTTATAACTGTCCTAGGAGACATTACAGTAGAAAGATCACCAGAAATAAATCCATTTCTTGTTAAATTAGCTATTGAAACCATGGATTTTATAGCCTCTTTTCCATCCTTAGTATTAAAATTAGGAACTTTAGATAAAACAATCTCTTCTTCCGCTTCAGTTGGTAAATAATTTAAAGTTGAAACTATAGACCATCTATCCATTTGACCTTGATTTATCTGTTGTGTTCCATGATATAGACCTGTGGTGTCTCCGAGTCCAACTGTATTGGCTGTTGCAAACAATCTAAAATTTTGATGAGGATTTATAACTCGATTATTATCTAGTAAAGTTAGTTTTCCTGAAACCTCCAAGACCCTTTGAATAACAAACATTACGTCAGCTCTTCCAGCATCATATTCATCAAATACTATTGCAACAGGGTTCTGCAGGGCCCAAGGAAGAACACCTTCTCTAAATTCAGTTACTTGCTTTCCATTTTCTAAAACAATTGCATCTTTGCCTACCAGATCTAAACGGCTTATGTGACTATCTAAATTAACTCTTACACATGGCCAATTTAATCTTGCAGCAACTTGTTCGATATGTGTTGATTTACCAGTGCCATGATAACCCTGGATCATAACTCTTCTATTATAGCAAAATCCAGCTAGTATTGCTTTTGTAGTAGTTTCATCAAATAAGTAAGATTCATCGATTTCAGGTACAAATTTGGTTTTTTCATTAAATCCAAAAATTTTCATATTTGTTTTGAAACCAAAGGTTTTCTGTGGATCAATAACTAATGTTTGAGAAGATGGAAAAGTCTCAGAATTAAAGTCCATATTGTTAGTTAAACTAACTTCGTTCATATTATAATCTCCAAAAATATTTATTTCAGTTTTTTGCTGGTTTCGTTAAAGATTCTAAAATAACTTTATAAGCATTCGTTATATCAATAAATTTATCTTTATTAATTTTTGACTGATTTTCATTTTGTACATCAGGATGCCATTTTTTTGCTAAAAATTTATATCTTGTTTTTACTTCCTTTATACTTGCCTCATGACTTAAGCCTAATACTCTTAAAGCATTATCTAACTTTTTATTTAATATTTTTTTATCTCTTATGCTTTTATTATTTTCAAAAGTATTAAAAGCTTTCTCAAAATCGTAATTAATATTTTTTGTCCCAAATTTCCAACTTGGTCGATCCCAAGTAACTGATTTTCTTATCTCAACTTCTAATTCTTGTTCGTTTAATCCGTCAAAATAATTCCAAGATTTATTAAATTCCCTAATACAATTTATACAGAAGTATAAATATTCTCTAAGTTGATCCCTTGATTTGGGTGCAGGAAACACTCCTAATTCGTTGCATTTGGGATTAGAGCAAATTCTTTCTTGTTTTTCTTTTTGATTAGTACGTAACATAAATTTATTTCTTTATTTTAATTATAGAATTATGTAGTAATCCATGCAAGGTGGGAATTATTTTTTTAAAAATTTTAATAAAAAGAGATACTATTGAAAAGAAAAACTAATATTGAAAATTTAATCTTAAAAAATTATGAACCAGAATTTTATTCTGTTATGGATGTCTCTGAACAACATAGAGGCCATCAAAACTTTAAAGAAGATATAGAAAGTCATTTTGAAGTTATAATTGTTTCAGAAAAGTTTAAAAATTTAAATAGGATAGAAAGACATAGAATGGTTAATAAAAGTTTAAAAGAAGAATTTTTATCAGATCTTCATTCAGTAATAATCAAAACTTATACAAAAGAAGAATATAAAAATACTTAACTTTTATTTTTATTTATTCCGAGCTCATTCCATAATCTTAATTGAGAGATAAAATTTGATTTTTTTTGAAGTATTCTGAATCTGATGTCAAAAAATCTAAATTCTTGACCAGGTTCTGGAATTGTTTTTGACTCATATAAGACTAAACCTGCGATAGTATTTGCATTTTGATCTGGTAGTGACCAACCCAGTGAACGGTTAATATCTCTTATTGTCACTGAACCATCGACGATAAATGATCCATCTGGCTGAGGTTTTAGGCCCTTAACATTTAAATCAGTTTCATCATCAATTTCACCCACTATCTCTTCAATAATATCTTCAAGTGTAACAATTCCTCTAAAATCACCATATTCATCAACAACTACCGCAAAGTGTTCTCTTCTAGTCTTAAAAATTTCTAACTGGTCTAATAATAATGTTGTTTCCGGAGCAAAATATGGCTGAATCATTAATTCAGACAAATTTATGGAATTTATATTTTTAAAGTTCCTTCTTCTTAAATTTCTAAACAATTCTTTTGCATGTAAAATACCTATTATATTATCAGGATTACCTGAATAAATTGGTATTCTAGTAAATGGACTTTCCCCTACAACCTTAAAAATTAGCTCAGGATCTTCTTTAGAATCTATCATTGTAACTGCACCTCTGTGTGTCATTACAGCTTCTATAGTAACTTCATCCATATCAAGCATACTGGACATCATTTTTCCACGCTCTTTGCCACGACTTTCATTTCCAGCATGCAATCTGATCATTCCTCTCAGTTCTTCAGTTTTTGCTTCTTCATCATTAATTATTGGCCCAGAAACAAACTTTGCAAAACGTTCGGTAATAAATGTGGCGGGTGTTAATAAAAATATAAAAAAATTAATTATTGGAGCAACAGTTAAAGCTACTTGATCAGCATGGCTAAAAGCATAAGTTTTAGGAATAACTTCTGCAAAAATTACTAAAAAAATTGTTAATAGTATAGTTACAAAGATTAAATCAAATTCTCCAAAATAAATTATAGCAAAGCTTGTTGCATATACTGAAGCTATAATATTTACTAAATTATTACCTATTAATATTGTACTAATCATTTTTTCTTTTTTAGCTAAGATTCTTTCAATGGTTATTGCTTTTTTATTTCCTTGAAGAGCTAACTCATGGATTCTGGCCTCTGATACGGCTGTTAAAGCAGTTTCAGAACTTGAAAAAAAACCTGATAAAATAATTAGGAAAAGTATATTACATAAAAATATGAATATGTCTGGCATTATATCTCATCATCTAAGAATTTAATTAGAATTTTTTTATCCATATTATTTTTTATAAAAGATTTTCCAATTTTTTTATTAAGTATAAATGTGAACTGATTATTTTTATTTTTTTTATCATATTTAAATTTTCTTAACATTTTTGATGTTGTAATACTAAGGTTACTAAACTGTTGTAAAGAGGTAGGTAGATTTAACTTCTTAAAAAAATTAATTACTCTTTCTGTTTCAGTAATAGGGCAATAACCCATTTTACTTGAAAGTTTGAATGCTAAGCAAATTCCTATTGACACCGCCTCACCGTGAATAATTGTTCCATCATATTTGCCAAATGACTCAATAGCATGACCAAAGGTATGTCCAAGATTTAAAAGAGCTCTTTTACCATTTTCCTTTTCATCATTTCTTATAATACAAGATTTTATTTCACAAGATTTCCTAATTATTTCATTTAACCTCAAATGGTCATAATTTAAAATATCTTTGTAATTTTTTTCTAGAGTGTTATAAAATTCAAAGTCGTAAATCAGACCATACTTGATAACTTCAACAAAGCCAGCTAAAAATTCTCTTCTAGGTAATGTCTTAAGTATATCTATGTCTGCCATTACTGCAATTGGTTGATGGAAGGAACCTATCAAGTTTTTACTTTTACTACTATTAATACCAGTCTTACCCCCTACAGAGCTATCTACTTGAGCTAATAGAGTTGTTGGTATCTGAATAAAATCTATACCTCTTAGAAGTATTGAAGCAGCAAACCCAGCTATATCACCAATGACTCCACCGCCAAAAGCAATAATTAAACTACCTCTATCTATTTTAAATGATAACGATTCCTCTACAATATATTCTAATTGAGAAATATTTTTGGATTTGTCACCTCCTGGAATGCCAATCAAATTTAATGATGCTGTTAATTTTTTTATTATTTCAACAAATGAAATAAATTGTTCATTATTTTCGTTATTTAAAGAAAAAAAACTATCATGGATTAATATGACTTTTCGCTTTGATATAAATATTTTCAGAATTTCTTCACAATTAGATAATAAATCATTACCAATAAAAATTGGATATGAAATATTATTAAATTTATGGTTTAGGGAAACGTTAATTATGTTAGGTTTCATTTTATTGCAATATTACTTTGATTAGATATTAAACATATTAATTTTTCAATCACTTGATTTTGGTTAAGTTTATCAGTATCAATTTGATTGTGACAAAGAGAATAATATTTTGTTCTTACATCTAAAAGTTGCATTATTGACTCTCTAGTTCTTCCTTTTATCATAGGTCTTTTTGACCCATCTCCAACTCTTTTAACTAAAATATCTAAAGGAGTATTTAGCCAAATTACACTTGTATTACTTAACAGTAGCTTTCTTGTTTCTTCGTTGTCAAATCCTCCACCACCAAGACTTATTATTACTTTCTCTTTGTTCTTATTAATTTTCAAAATTAAATTACAAATTGTTTCTTTTTCAATTTTTCTAAAAAAAATCTCACCATGTTTTTGAAAAAGTTCTCTAATTGTCATATTGAATTCTTTTTCAACCATATGATCTACGTCATAAAAATTGAATTTTAAAATGTTTGCTATTTGACGTCCAAGTTTAGATTTCCCTGTACCCATCATTCCAATCAAAGTAACTTTTTCATGGTAGGGTTTTATTTCTTTAAGATTTAACATATATATCAATTACCATATAAACGTTACTCGAACATCATATTTTTAGAAACTTTTATAATAAATATGGTAAATAATATATTTTGTTATAGTCAAAAACTCGCCACATTTTACAGGTATTCAAAAATTAGAAGGATTATAATGAGAAAATATAAATTTTTTTTAATTGTATCAAGTCTTATTGCGCTAGGTGGCTTTCTAGTAATAACCTACCTAGATATACCAGCTCCTGATAAATTAGAAACAAAAATTTTAGAAGTTAATGATGAAAAAATTAAATAGTTATAATTTATTAAATAAGAATTGTTTATTCTTTCTTGGTAATTGTATTTTGTTTTTTTGTTTTCAATTAAAACTTTGTTTTGCTCAGACTAATGATTTTAATAAAGAAGTTTCCTCAAACGATGTTAATGATGAAATCAAAGTAAGTGAGCTTGCAAAACCATCTTTGGGCTCCTTGGGTATAAAAACTAAACTAAATAATTTAATGGGTTTAAATATCTGGAAAGATTTGAAAGCAGAAGAAATTATTGAGCATTTAAATTATATTCCAGATAATTTAGCAAGCAAACATTTTCAAATATTTATAAATGATCTATATATAAGTGCCTCCGTCCCACCAGAAGGTGATTCAAATCAAATTTTGAAACTTTTGGAAACTAGATTATTTAAAATTAAAAATAGTGGACAAAGTAATTATTTATATAAATTAGTGTTACAATTGCCTAAGGGTAATCGTTGGGATATATGGAGAAAGTGGCAAATTGAATATGAGTTAATTAATAGAAAAGATAAAAAAGCATGTGAATACATTAATGTACAATCAAAATCTAATTTTAATAATTTTTGGCAAATGGCTCGAATTTTCTGTTTGTCTATTGAAGGAAAAAGAGATCAATCAGAGTTTATGCTGGATTTGATAAAATCTAGAGGTTTTAATGATGACATTTTTGAAGAGTTATTTCAATCAATCTACAATAAGGTTGACGAAACAAACATAGAAAATAAAAAAAACAAGATACAACCATTACATATAGTAATGATGGACACTCTAAAGATACCAATAAAAGCAAGTTATATTGCGCACCTAGGGATTGAATATACAGACTCTTTATTATCACTTAATTATTTAACACCAAAAGCGAGAGCCTTTCTATTAGATAAGCAATTAAATTATAGCTTTGTCTCAGTTGATCGAGTAATTGAAAATTATAAATCCGTAGCTGATGGAAGTATTGATTTTGAAAAATCTTTTTCTAAATTTTTGAAAGAACCAAATGGTTACAATAGAGCTAATGTTTGGCTAAGTATAATAAATATTAAAGATGAAATTAAAAAAGTCCATTCAATCTTAAAAATTATAAAGTCAGAAACCAATAACGGAAGATTCAATGACATTATAGCGTTATATTTAAATCTTTTAAATGAGATTGACAATTCTTCTTTGCCACAAGAGCTAAATCGATCAATTGAACGACTTAAAATTGCGTCCAATCCAGATTTGTATCCAAACAATAATTTTGCAAATATTATCTCATTAGTTGAAGGTCAAACTTGGGATTTTAATTTAATTTCAAATGAAAAGGCGTGGCCATTAATACCAATCATTGAAAAAGCTGGTATGATAGAACCAGATTCAATAAACTGGATGAATCATTTAAGAGACATAAGAGAAATTGATTTAGAAGAAGATATATATTTGAAATGGGAAAGCAATTATAACTTTAAAAGATTTCTTTTAACTAAATTAATTAAAGAATCTACAAAAAATAATAATAAAACCCTAACTATTTTATTGATCGCGAGATTGATAGGAGATAATCCATTGATTGATTTTGATTTGAATAGTTTAATTACAATAAGAAATTCATTAAAATCAATAGGATTTGAAAATTTATCTAAAATAATTACACAAGAAATAATGACGTCTAAAATTGTTAATCTTTAGAGTTTAATTATGAGAAATATAAATCAACCAACACCAGAATTTATCAATAGAATCTTAGGAATTATTTGCCTCGAAAAAGGATTATCCAAAAACACAAAAACAGCTTATACCAAAGACATTTGTTTAGCTTTTGATTGGTTTAAAAGTAAAAATATTGACTTTTTTAGAGCAAACGAAAAAAACTTTCGTGATTTATTCTCATTTCTGCAAAGCAAATATTATAAATCTAGTTCCTTAAGCAGAAAATTATCCTCTTTAAAGCAATTTTATGATGTCCTTAAAGCTGAAGGATATATAAAAACAAATCCATTAAGCAACTTAGAAAGTTTTAAAAAAATTAAAAATTTACCAAAATCATTGTCTGAGGAGCATTTGAATTTATTGTTATCAGAAGCCAAAAATAATCTTAAAAATGTTGAACAAAACAATCCTGCAAAGAAAATGAAATTTCTGCGTATTTTAACTATTTTAGAAATTCTATATTCTACTGGTATGAGAGTTTCTGAACTAGTATCTTTGCCATTGTCAGACTTTATTAGAATTAAAGATTTACTTCAGATTAAAGGTAAGGGTGGCGTTTACAGGTATGTTGCTTTTAATAAAGAATCAAAAAAAATGATAGAGATGTGGTTGTTACAGAGATCTTCTATAAAAAAATATTTAAAAAATAAGTATATTTTTCCAAGTAATAATGGTGTAGGACATATTACTAGACAATCTATATACATGAATTTGTCTGAATTATCAAAAAGTATAAATATGAACAGTGAACAAATCTCTCCGCATAAAATCAGACATAGTTTTGCAACTCACATGCTAAATCGCGGTGCTGATTTAAGATCTTTACAAAAACTTCTTGGTCACGCTGATATTAGTACTACCGAGATTTATACAAAAGTCCAATCAAAAAGATTATCAGGTCTTGTAAATGACATACACCCATTAAATAGAATAAACCTAAAGAAACAAGAGAGCATTTAAACATGATTAAGCATTTTTTAACATTTGAGAAACAAATTGCAGATCTTGAAGGAAAAATTGAAGAGCTTCGTCATTTGTCATCAGGAAGTGATATTAATATAGCAGAGGAAATTGGTAAATTACAAGCAAGTGTGTCAGAAAAACTAAAATCTACTTATTCACAATTAAGTCCTTGGCAAAAAGTTTTGGTATCCAGGCATCCTGAAAGACCACATTTTCAAGAGATAATTAACAATTTATTTCAAGATTATATTCCTTTGTCAGGTGATAGAAACTTCGCTGATGACAATGCTTTAACTGGTGGTATAGCTCGTTTTAGAGGAAAGAGTGTAGTAGCTATAGGTATAGATAAAGGTAAAAATACTCAAGATAGAATCCATAAAAATTTTGGTATGGCTAGGCCTGAAGGGTACAGAAAAGCACAAAGATTAATGCAATTAGCTAATGATTTCTCAATCCCAGTCTTAATGTTTGTTGACACTGCAGGTGCTTATCCTGGAAAAGGTGCAGAACAAAGAGGTCAAGCTGAAGCCATTGCAAAATGTTTACAAAAGAGTCTGGAGATTACAGTTCCTTCTATTTCAGTAATTACAGGCGAAGGTGGGTCAGGGGGAGCAGTTGCTTTGGCCGTTGCAAATACCACACTTATGTTAGAACACGCAATTTACTCTGTTATTTCTCCAGAAGGATGCTCTTCAATTTTATGGAGAAGTTCTGATCATGCAGATCAAGCAGCTGAAGCTTTGAAATTGACTGCACAAGATATGGAAAAATTTAAAATTATTGATGAGATAATTCCAGAACCTATTGGTGGAGCACACAGAGATCCAATCATTACAATAAAAAGTATTGGTGATGTTATAGAAAAAAGATTGAAAGAACTTATGGTTAAGAGTAAAGATGAATTACTTAAACAAAAAGAAAAAAAATATTTAGAAATTGGTTAAATAATCTTTTTTTGAATTTAATGCAGGTATAGCTCTTCTCGCTTTCATTACTTCATCTAGATTAATCTTAGTATGAATTATTCCAACTTCCTCTTTTGCATCTTTTAAAACCTCTCCCCATGGAGATATAATCAAAGAATGTCCATAACTAGTTCTTCCACACTCATGATAACCAGTTTGAGCTGGTGCAATAATGAACGCACCAGTTTCTATGGCTCTTGCCTTAAGCAAAGTATGCCAATGAACTGGTCCAGTTAGATTTGAAAAGGCTGATGGTACAACAATTATTTCAGCGCCATTAACTGCTAGATCCTGATACAGATGGGGAAAGCGTAAATCATAACAAATAGTCAAACCAATTTTAATTTTATTTTTTTTAATCTCTGCAATGATTGCTTTATTTCCCCTTTTGTAAGTATCAGATTCTCTATAAACATCTCCGTTAGGTAGATTTACGTCATATAAGTGAATTTTATCATATTTGTATAAAATATCTCCTTTAGGTCCAACCAAAAAAGATCTATTTACTAACTTATCATCTACTTTTATGGGCAAAGAACCAATTAAAATAAAGATTGTATTAAGCTTGGCAATTTCTTTTAAAACTTGCAGACTAAAGTTCTCATCTTCGGTTCTAGCCAATTTATTAGTTAAAAAAGAATTCTTTTGTAGTGAAGTGGCGCATTCGGGTAAAGTAATAAATTCTGCTTCAACGTTAAGGGCTTTATCAATTAAATCTTTTATTGTTTCTAGTGTATGCTTTTCATTCTTTGCAGATGAGTATTGGAGACAGGCAATTGACAATTTACGATTCATATTATTTAACAAAATTTTCTAGGCCATTATTTTCTTCTAACTTATATAAATCATCACATCCACCAATATGATAATCTTTGAAAAATATTTGTGGTACAGAAGTTAAGCCACCAGATTTTTTTATCATTTCATTTCTCTTGGAATAATCTAAATCAATATCTATTTCTTCAAAAGGAATGTTTTTCTTTTTTAATAGAGATTTAGCACTATAACAAAACCCACATAGTGAACTGGTATAAATTATTATATTTTTATCCATTATAATCCTCAAAAATTTATGAAAATAAGTCTTGTATACAAAAGATCAGAGCATCATCAGCTGGAGGCATTTTATATTTTCTTAGCATATTTGGTTTAACCCAAACAATTTCATTATTTTCCATAGACTTTGGCTCCCCCTCCCATCTTCTGCATACATATAAGAGTAAAAGCAACTGAAATTCTTTATAACTAAATTCACTAAAAGACAAAGGTGCAATACATTTGTTGTTTATGTTAACGTTAATTTCTTCTTTTATTTCTCTTATTAGTGCAATTTCTGGCATCTCACCAGTTTCAACTTTTCCACCTGGAAATTCCCAAAAACCTGCTAAATGTTTATTTTTGGGTCTTTTTGATAATAAAATTTCATCAGCATCATTAATTAATGCTAATGATACTACAATTTTAAAATTTTTATGATCTGTAATCGGCATTTATATCTATGTATTTATGGGTTAAGTCACATGTATATACAGATGAACTTGACTTGCCTACTCCAACATCAATCTCAAGAAAAATATTATCTTGTTTTAAATGATCTGTTGCTCGTGATTCTGAATAGTCTTGATAGACCATTCCATTTTGTGTTACTTTTTCGTCGCCAATATAAATTTTGATTTTATCTCTATTTGCTGGTTGACCAGATTTCCCAATAGCCATAATAATTCTACCCCAATTTGCGTCCTCTCCAGCAATTGCAGTTTTAACCAAAGGTGAATTTGCAATAGAAAATGCAATTATTTTTGCTGATTTTTTTGACTTGGCGCCAGTAACTTTGATAGTTATAAATTTTGACGCACCTTCACCATCTTTAATAATTAACTTAGCAAGTTCTAACATCAAGCTAAATAAATTCTTTTTAAATTCAATTAAGCGAGTGTCGTTAAAATTACTAATTGGTTTGTGTTTTGCTGTTTTTGTGGCTACCAATAAAACAGTGTCACTAGTTGATGTGTCGCTATCGACAGTTATGGAATTAAAACTTATTTCATTACTGGATACAATTAATTTTTGAAGAGTATCCGATGATATGTTAGCGTTTGTAAAAATAAAACTTAACATTGTTGACATATTTGGTGCAATCATACCCGAACCTTTAGCTATTCCTACAATTTCAATTTCAGCATCATCAATTTTACATATTCTCTTACTTACTTTTGTAAATGTATCAGTAGTTTTGATAGCAGTGGCAGCTTTTATCCAATCTGGATTTTTTAGTGGAGACATTAATTTTATGCCTCCTATTACAATATCAGGGTCTAATTGTTCTCCAATGACACCAGTAGAGGCTGTGTAAATTTGATTAATACTACAATTTAATTTTGCCGAAAGATATTTTGAAATTTTTAAAACTGTTTCCTCGCCTAGTTTACCTGTAAATGCATTTGCGTTACCTGAATTCACTAAAATTGCCCTTACTAAAGGTTCTTTGTATTTGGTAAGATTTTTTTTACATTGATTTACAGAAGCACTTGAGGTTAATGATTGTGTAAAAACTCCAGCAATAGCTGACTTTTTTTTAAGTTCTATTAAAAGAAGATCGTCTTCATTATTTTTTGTCTTTTTAATACCAGAGTATATGGTTGAAACTTTTATGTCTTTCAACAGGTGATTCCTTATTTTTTCTTTTTTTATAGTGCAATTTTAATTGATACTAATTATTTATTTCTTGAACAACTTTTTTAAAATCTAAAATTTTTATACTTTTACTTTTTCTAAGTTGTTTTTCAAGGTTTGTTAGAGAATCTTGTTTTATTTTATTCACAATTTGTTTCTTAATATCATTAATTTTTTTTGGTTGAGAATCTCTAATATCATTCAACATTATTATGTGGTAACCAAATTTAGTTTTGACTGGTTTTTTTGTTATTTTTCCTTTTTTTAATTTTAATACTGCTTCTTCAAACTCTTTTACCATTTGACCAGATTTAAACCAACCCAAACCACCTCCATTTTTTTTTGAGGGTCCAATAGAATATGATTTTGCAAGTTTTGAGAATTCTGATTTAATTTTTAGTTTTTCTATTATCTGCAATGCTTCATCTTTTTCTTTTACCAAGATATGGCTAGCATTAAACTCTTTAAAAGTTTTAAAGTTCTCGAGGTATTTTGTGTAGAAATCCTGAATTTTTTCTTCAGATGTATTGTTTATAAGAAAATTATTAAGCCAGTATTTTGCTAGTATTTCATCTTTATTTTTCTTTATTATTTCAACAATCTCTTTTTGCTGATCTAATTTATCTTTGTAAGCTTGTTTAGTGATTAAGTGTCGATTAATTAGTTCATTTACGACGTTTGGGTATATTTCTGAAAGAGATTTTTCTTTGATTTTTTTTGGCAATCTGTTGATTGTATTAAGCACATCCTGTGCTGTAATTATATGGTTATCAACTGTTGCTACAATGACTTGTCTGGGTTCTTTAGCATTTGCAACAGGTAAAGTAATAGCTAAAAAAAAATTTGTTAAAATAAAAATGATTTTAAAGCAAGACATTTTTGTATAATCCAATTATAACATTAATTTTTTACAGGTTTTTTTTAGTCAACACAAGGAATGTTGTTTAATATTTACTATTATTTTAGATTTAATAGAAGATTTCTATGAATAATTGGAGCACTTTTACATGTTAAGTAAACTTACGTCTAGACTTTTTGGTTCTTCTAATGAGAGGCAGATTAAGAAATATAAACCTATAATTGACCAAATTAACAACCTAGAAAAAGAGTTTTCTGATTTGTCGGACGAACAATTAAAGTTGAAGACACAAATCTTTAGAGATAGATTGTCAAAAAATGAAAGTTTAAGAAATATTTTGTCAGAAGCATTTGCGACCGTCAGAGAGGCTTCGAAAAGAACATTGAAACAAAGACACTTTGATGTTCAATTGACTGGTGGAATAGTTCTTCACGAAGGCAAAATAGCTGAAATGAAAACTGGTGAAGGTAAAACCTTAGTTGCAACTTTAGCATGTTATTTAAATGCTTTAGAAGGTAAAGGTGTTCATGTAGTTACTGTAAATGACTATTTAGCAAGAAGAGACTCGGAGTGGATGGGTCAAATATACAATTTTTTGGGAATGACTGTTGGTTGTATTATCTCGGAAATGGACGATGAGCAAAGAAGAATTGCCTATAATGCCGATATTACTTATGGAACTAATAATGAATTTGGATTTGATTATCTTCGTGATAATATGAAATATAATCTGGATGACATGGTTCAGCGGCCATTTAATTTTGCTATTGTAGATGAAGTTGACTCTATCTTAATTGATGAAGCTAGAACTCCACTCATTATTTCTGGACAATCAGAAGATTCTTCAATTTTGTATAAATCAATTGATAAATTCATTCCATCATTAAACGAAAATGATTATGAATTAGATGAGAAGCAAAGAACATGTAATCTAACTGATACTGGTATTGAAAACATAGAAAAAGCATTAAGAGCAGATAATATTATTAAAGAAGGAAACCTTTTTGATGTTAAAAATATTTCCTTATTACACCATATTAATCAAGCATTGAGAGCTCATAAATTATTCAAAAAAAATACTCATTATATGGTTAAAAACGATAATGTTATTATTATTGACGAATTTACTGGACGTGCTATGGAAGGTAGACGTTTTGGAGAAGGACAGCATCAGGCAATTGAAGCCAAAGAAAATGTTTCTGTACAGCCAGAAAACCAAACCTTAGCCAGCGTAACTTTTCAGAATTATTTCAGGATGTACCCTAAATTAGCAGGAATGACAGGAACTGCCCTAACAGAAGAAGGCGAATTCTCTGAAATTTACAACCTTCAAGTTATTGAAGTCCCTACTAATTTGAAAATAGCCAGAGAAGACAAAAATGACGAAATTTATAAGACTAATGAAGAACGAGACGAAGCCGTAATTAAATTAATCGAACGTTGTCAAAAAAATAATCAGCCTGTTTTAGTAGGAACAGTATCAATTGAAAAGTCAGAAATATTATCAAAATTGTTAAATACAAAAAAAATTAAACACGAAGTACTTAATGCAAAATTTCATGAGCAAGAGGCTCAAATTATTGGTTATGCTGGGATGCCAGGAGCTGTTACAATAGCTACCAATATGGCAGGTAGAGGAACTGATATTCAATTAGGTGGAAACTTAGAAATTAGACAAGTAAAAGAAATTAAATCATTTGCAGGCGAAAATAAGGAGGTTAATGATTTAAAAATTGATATCGAGGAAAAGAAAAAAATAGCTCTTGCTGCAGGAGGTTTATATGTAATAGGAACTGAACGCCATGAAAGTCGAAGGATTGACAATCAATTGAGAGGGAGAACCGGAAGACAAGGTGACCCAGGAAGATCTAAGTTCTTATTATCACTTCAAGATGATTTGATGAGAATTTTTGGATCCGAGAGACTTGAAACAATGTTAGGCAAACTTGGATTAGAAAAGGGTGAAGCTATTATTCATCCTTGGATTAACAAGGCAGTTGAAAAAGCTCAAGCTAAAGTGGAGGCTCATAATTTTGAGATAAGAAAGCAGCTTCTTAAGTTTGATGATGTCATGAATGATCAAAGAAAAGTAATTTTTGATCAAAGAAAAGATATAATGAGATCAGATGATATAAGTACAATGATAATGGATATGCGTCATGAAGTGATAGAAACAATTGTTTATCAATCTATACCTGATCAAAGTTATCACGATGAATGGGATGTAGAACAGTTATCTGCAGATGTTAAAAATTATTTAGGTATTACGGTCCCAATTGATGATTGGGTTAAAGAAGATGGAATAATTGAAAAAGAATTCATAAGCCGACTTACTGAATTATCTGACAAATATATGGCAGAGAGAGCAGTTAAATTTGGGGTTGAAGTTTTTAGACAAGCAGAAAAAACTCTTTTACTACAAGTATTAGATCAAGGTTGGAAAGATCATTTGCTTATGTTAGATCAGATGAGACAATCTATAGGTTTGAGAGCTTATGCACAAAAGGATCCATTAAACGAATATAAAAGAGAATCTTTTGAATTGTTTGAAGAGATGCTTGATAAATTAAGAAAAACAATTACATCAATATTGTCATTCATAGAAATAAAACAAGAAGAAACTATAGAAAAGGAAGATCACAAGGATCCGATAGAAATTTCAAATAAGAAAATTCCAAGAAACGCGATATGTCCATTATGTGATTCTGGAAAAAAGTATAAACATTGTCATGGTAAATATTAAGAGTAATGATTAAATATCAATTAAAATGTGGATCTAAAATTTGTTCCGACGAAAAAGAATTTGATGGTTGGTTTCAAAGTATTGAAGCTTATGAAAAACAAAAACTACAGAGTCTAATTAATTGCCCAATTTGTGGTAGCGACAAAGTTGAAAAATTATTAACTGCACCAAGTCTAAAAACTAATAAAAACAAAACTTCAGATACTAAGGTTAAACAATTTAAAAATTCTAAAAATAATGAGACCTTTTTAGGTAAAGTAGACTCAGAGAATATCTCAACTCTCTTAAGAACTCTAAAAAAAGAAGTACAAAAAAACTCCACCTTTGTAGGCAATGAGTTTGTTTCTCAAGTTCGTTCTATGAAAGAAGGAAAAATTAAAGAAAAACCAATACATGGCCATGGAACAAATAAAGAAATAAAGGAATTAAGAGATGAAGGAATTGATGTCATTAATATTCCTTGGATATCTGAGGATCATTAAATTATAATTTTATTCCTGCTGCACCATAATTAATCTGCATGTTAGGTGAAAGTTTGAAATTTCCAAACTCCATTTTAACAATAGTTTCAAATCTAAATGTTGGGAAAAAACCTGTAAAATTATCTAATATTATACCATGATTCTCAGCTTCAATTGCTAAGTTTTCTGGAGAAATAAACTTTCCTACCTCGTGAGTCCCTGCAGGAAGTATTTTTAAAATATCTTCTGCAAAATATTTTCCAAATAATATACCTAAAAAAGAGTTGTTAATTGAAGTAAATACTACCAATCCACCAGGACGACATAAATTAGAAATGTCAGATAGAAATCTCTTTCTATCATATACATGTTCAATTACTTCAGAGGCAATTACCAAGTCAAATTTATCTATAGTTTTTTGTTCTTTAATCTCTAGAAGTTTACTGGTTGTAATACATTTGTAATTTATGTCTAATCGACTTTTTTTTGCATGCTCTCGGGCAATTTCTATTGAGTTTTTTGAAGCGTCAATTCCCGTAACATTTGCACCCAACCTTTTTAATTTTTCCGATAAGATACCGCCGCCACAACCAACATCTAAACAATTTATACCATTAAGAAAATTGATATTTTTTTGATCTTTTTTAAAAATTCTGGTTGCATTTTGTTTTATAAACTCAATTCTTGCATTTGACAATTTATGTAAAGCTGAAAAAGGACCTGACAAATCCCACCATTTGTTGCTTAATGAAGAAAATTGTTCTATTTCTTTTTTGTCTACGGTATTAGTCATTATAATTTTATTAACAGAAATTTTACAAGGATAACAGAAATTTGAAACTTGTGGTATTGAAATTTGGGGGAACTTCTGTTGCAGATGTTCCTCAAATAAAAAAAATTGCTTTAAAAGTTAAGGTGGAAGTCAATCATGGTAATAAAGTTATTGTTGTAGTTTCTGCGATGTCTGGTGTCACAAATGATTTAATAGATCTAGTCAAAACCACTTCGGAAACTCCCTCTTATTCAGAATATGATGTTGTTTTATCTACAGGTGAACAAGTTACTTCAGCATTATTAGCAACTGCCCTAAATAATTTGAATATCAAAGCTCGTTCTTGGTTAGGTTGGCAGGTCCCAATAATATGTGATAAATCTCACGCTAAAGCTCTAATAGAGGAGATAAAAACAGACAACATACTAGAGTTTTTTAAAAAAAATCAAGTTGCAGTAATATCAGGATTTCAAGGCATATCAAATGAAAATAGAATAACAACTTTAGGAAGAGGTGGCTCAGATACCTCTGCAGTTGCAATAGCTGCAGCTTTTTCAGCTGAGCGTTGTGATATTTATACTGATGTGGATGGAGTTTATACTACAGATCCAAGGATAGTAAAAAGTGCAAAAAAACTTGATTTAATTACATATGAAGAAATGTTAGAATTAGCCTCTCAGGGAGCTAAAGTCCTTCAAACTAGATCTGTAGCATTAGCTATGAAATATAATGTAAAATTGAGAGTTCTTAGTAGTTTTGAAGATTTGCCTGGAACTTCCATAATTAAAGAGGAAAAAAATATGGAAAAAACTGAAATAAGTGGTATCGCGCATAGCTTAAATGAGGCAAAAATAACATTGTCGGGTGTTCCAGACCAACCAGGCCAGGCAGCAGAAATTTTTGGTTCTCTGGCAAAACATTCAATTAACGTTGATATGATTGTTCAATCTTCTTCTATAAATCAAGAAGCTACTGATATAACTTTTACAATTCCAGAAACTGACCTGATGATAGCTGAAAGTACAATTAAAAAAATACAAAAAAAGATTGGTTTCAACAAAATTAGTACAGATACAAACGTAGTTAAAATTTCAGTTGTAGGGAACGCTATGAGAACTCAGTCAGGCATTGCAAAAACTATGTTTGAAACATTAGCCAATAATCAAATTAACATTCATGTAATCTCAACTAGTGAAATTAAAATTTCAGTTCTTATATCATCAGATTATTATGAACTTGCAATGAGATCACTACATTCAGCTTTTGGTTTAGATTTTTAGTCATTAGTTAATAAATTTTTTATAATTTATGCCGTTAAAACAAATGTTGATTTAAAAAGTGACTCATTATAAAGTATTGCATCATATAAGGAGAGTTAATGTCTTTAAAAAATGAAACTAATAAAAATAATTCATTTTCTGATAAAGATAAAAATGTTGATAGTTTAGTGTCAGATGCAATCAATGAAGCATTTGATCATGTTGAATTATCAACTGTTGGTAAGTTGTGTCTTGACGCAAGATTAAACAAAGGTTTAACTCAAGAACAAGCTGCATCTTTGTTGAAAGTTAGAGTTAAAATTATAAAAGATTTCGAAAACGGTGAACATATTGATTTACCAGGACTAGCTTACAAAGTTGGATTTGTCAGATCTTATGCACGTTTATTAGATTTAGATGGCGACTTACTTGTTAAAGAATTCAAAGAAAGTTTGGAATTAAATTCATTTAAGGAAGAATACAAATTTCTTACTCCTGAATTGAATAAAAATAACTTTATTCCTATCGGGGCAGTTGTTTCAGTTTTTATTGCTATTTTGTCTTATACTGGTTGGTATTATAGTGATAGAAGTAATAAAATAGAACAGGTTTCAGACAAAAATATATTAGAAATGTCTTCAAAGACCTCTGAAATTGACAATAATAGTTATGTTATTATTGAAGAAAATTTTTCTAATAATTTGCTCTCTTCAAAAAGAAATGATGATGAAAAAAAAGTTCAAGAAGTGAATCACAAAACAAATTTGAAAGACGATAAAGTTGAAAGCGCAACTATAAAAAATACTGAATTATCTGCCACTGCTAATGAAAGAGACCCTAGTACAGAAATGGTTCTAAAAGCTATAGGAAATAGTTGGGTGGAAATAGAAGATGTTAAAGGTAACGTTCTTATGACGAGGCTGATGAGGCCAGGTGAAACATATGTTGTTCCAAACATAAATGGATTGACATTTAATACTGGAAATGCCGGCGCCCTGTCTCTATCACAAGGAAATGTTGTAGTACCCAAATTAGGTGAAGTTGGTGAAATTATTACTGCTCGACCATTAAATATTAAGACTTTTTCAAATAAACAAATACTTGATTAAATTCATTCATAAATCGATTTAACTTTTAAAAATTCTAAAGTTTAAGGATATAATAATGAACATTAGGCCTTATAGGCAAATAGAACGAAGAAAATCAAGAAAAATCAAAGTTGGAAATGTTTTTGTTGGAGGTAACGCTCCTATTACAGTCCAAACTATGACTAATACTAAAACAACTGATATTGATGCTACATTAGAGCAAATCAACTCTACTGTTGAAGCTGGTGTTGATATTATACGTATTTCCTGCCCTGATAAAGAATCCACTTTAGCTCTAAAAGAAATAATCAAATTATCACCTGTTCCTGTCGTTGCTGATATACATTTTCATTACTTGAGGGCAATTGAAGCTGCGGATGCTGGCGCTGCTTGCTTAAGAATTAATCCTGGAAACATTGGTAATTCAGATAAGATAAAAGAGGTTATTAACGCTGCAAAACAAAATAATACTTCCATTAGAATTGGTGTTAATGCAGGGTCTTTAGAAAAAAATATTTTAGATAAGTATGGTGAACCAACACCAGAAGCTCTTGTAGAGTCTGCTTTAAATCATGTGCGCATTTTAAAAAAATACGATTTTTATGAGTATAAAATTAGCGTAAAAGCTTCTGATGTCTTTCTAGCAGTTGCTGCGTATAATCAATTAGCTGAAATAGAAGATTGTCCTTTGCATATAGGTATCACTGAAGCAGGTAGCCTAAGATCCGGAACTGTAAAATCGTCCATAGGATTAGGGAATTTATTGTGGGCAGGTATTGGAGATACTATAAGAGTTTCATTATCTGCTCCTCCATCTGAAGAAGTGAAAGTTGGATATGAGTTGCTAAAATCATTAGGACTTAGAAGAAGAGGTGTGACTGTTATTTCTTGTCCTTCATGTGCAAGACAGCAATTTGATGTAATTAAAACTGTACAAGAAGTTGAACAAAGACTTGAGCATATCTCTGAGTCAATTACAGTTTCAATAATCGGTTGTGTTGTAAATGGACCTGGAGAAGCAAAAGAAACGGATATTGGATTGACTGGTGGCGGAAAAGGTACTCATCAAATTTATGTAAATGGCATAACAGATCATATAATTAGAAATGAAAATGTTGCTGATTACATTGTAAACTTTGTTCAAAAGGAAATTGAACAAAGAAAAAATAACTCATTTTAGTAATTTTTAATCATATAGGCTCATTATGCAAAAATTAAGGACAGTGAGAGGCGTACATGATTTGTTACCTTACGAATTGCATAAACATAATATAGTTGTTAAATCTGGATTAGAAATTTCAGACAAGTACAATTATTCACAAATAGAGATACCAATTTTTGAATATTCTGAAGTTTTCACAAAGCCACTTGGAAAGTCAAGTGATATTGTTACAAAGGAAAATTATATCTTCAAAGATAGAAGTGAAGATGAACTTATGTTAAGACCTGAAGGAACTTCGGGGGTTGTAAGAGCATTTTTAAATGCAGGTTTGATTCAAGATTTACCTCAGCGTTTTTCTTATTATGGGCCAATGTTCAGGTATGAAAGACCTCAAAAAGGCAGGCTTAGACAATTTAAGCAGCTTGGTGTTGAATGTCTTGGTTTAAGTACCCCCATGGCTGATATAGAGGTAATATCTTTAGGGCATGTCTTTTTAGATAAATTAAATATTTTAGATAAAATTACCTTAAAAATCAATTCCCTCGGTGATTTTGACAGTAGAAAAAAGTATCGAGATTCTCTCGTAAACTATTTAAGGGATTATCAATCTAAATTGTCTAAAGATAGTCTAAGAAGGCTTTCAATTAATCCGCTTAGAATACTTGATTCTAAAAATGAGGGAGATCAAAAGATTATTCAAAATGCACCGAGTATATTTGAATATCTTAATATTGATTCTAAAACAAGATTTGAAGATGTTTGCAAAGGTTTAGATCACTTAAATATAAAATATCAAATTGACAAAAATCTTGTTAGAGGGCTTGACTATTATTGTCATACAGCTTTTGAGTTTACAACTAATGAACTTGGCACACAAGGAACTGTATTAGCTGGTGGAAGGTATGATGGTTTATCAAAAATGTTAGGTGGTCCAGATGTTCCTGGTGTTGGTTGGGCTGCGGGCATAGAAAGATTAGCATTAATGGTACAAAGTGAATTTGTTAATGCAATTGATGTAGTCCTGGTAGGTCAATGCGAAAGTTTTAATTATTTATTACTTCCAATTATGAAAGAATTAATACAAAAAGGCATTAAATCTGAAATTATCTATACAGGTAATTTTTCAAAAAAATTTAAGAGAGCTAACAAAATTAAAGCTTCATATGCAATAATTTTAGGTAAAGAAGAAATTAATAATAATAATTTTAAATTTAAAGATTTAACATCTGGTTTTGAGGAATTATTAAATTTAGATCAGATAATAAAAAAATTAAAAAATTAAAATATATTTGGAGTAAATTTTGAGTTTGGAAAATAATATCTCTAAAATTATGATTAGAGAAAAGGAAATTGAGAATATACTTGTTAATTCTTCTAATTTAAAACCATCTGAATTGGCTAATTTATCAAAAGAATTATCTGATATAAAAATAATCACAGATTTGGCTAATAAAAAAGAACATTTAGTAAAAGAAATTTTGGATTTGGGTGAAATTTTAAATGATAAAAATGCCGATGCAGATATTAAAGAGATTGCAACAAATGAGTTTAATTCTTTAAAAGTAAAAATTAGCAATCTTGAAAGAGAAATTCAATTTTCATTACTACCTAAAGATAAGGATGATACAAGAAATGTAATTTTGGAGGTTCGTGCTGGAACAGGTGGAGATGAGGCAGGCTTGTTTGCTTCAAATCTTTTTTCTATGTATGAAAAGTTATCTATTAAGAATAAATGGAAATTTGACATAATGGAGGTATCAGAAACAAGTGTAGGTGGCTATAAAGAGGCGCAAGCTAATATTATAGGAAATGGCGTGTTTGGCAGATTGAAATTTGAATCAGGTGTTCATAGGGTTCAAAGAGTTCCAACCACTGAAACAAGTGGTAGAATTCATACATCTGCAGCAACAGTTGCGGTTCTTCCTGAAGCTGAGGATTTAGAAATATTTATTGAAGAAAAAGATTTGAGAGTAGATGTTTTTAGGTCAAGCGGGCCAGGGGGGCAATCAGTTAATACTACAGATTCAGCCGTTAGAATAACTCACATTCCATCTGGAATTGTTGTAAGTCAACAGGATGAAAAGTCTCAGCATAAAAATAGATCAAAAGCCATGAAAATTCTTCAATCACGTTTGTATGAATTAGAGAGACAAAAACAACAAGATGAGAGATCTTCAGCAAGAAAAGATCAAGTTGGTACGGGTGATAGATCAGAAAGGATAAGGACTTATAATTTTCCACAAGGAAGAGTTACGGACCATAGAATAAACTTAACATTACATAAATTAGAAAAAATCTTAAGTGGCGAGGCTCTTGATGAATTAATCGACGCTTTGATAGTTGAAGATAGAATGTTAAAGCTAGCTTCCAATGACTTATAAAAACATTGATGTCTATACTTTAATAAAACCTGAGATTTTAAAACTAAGGAATATAGGTATTGAGACTGCAAATTTAGACTGCAGGCTATTACTTTCTGAAACTTTAGATAGATATGAAGCAATTTATAATCACCAAAACATATATATTTCAGAAAATGAGATTAAAAAATTTCAAAATTTAATTCAACAAAGAGTAAGTGGAAAACCTGTTTCAAGAATTATTAATAAAAGAAGTTTTTGGAAGAAAGAATTTGACCTTAATGATGCGACGTTAGATCCAAGGTCTGATTCTGAAACGTTAGTTGAATCAGTAATTGAGTATTATCCAAACAAATTAGAATTTTTAAAAATTATTGATCTTGGTTCTGGTACAGGTTGTTTGGGTCTATCACTTTTAGACGAGTATTCTTGTTCAGAGGCTTCGTTTTTTGATACATCTCAAAAGTCTTTAGAAATGGTTAAAAAAAATGCACAAAATTTTGATTTTTTAGAAAGATCAAAGTTCATAAATTTAGACTGGAATGTTAGAGATTGGGATAAAAAATTAATGAAATTTGAAAATAATATGAAATATGACATTGCTATTTCAAATCCCCCTTATATTCCTACTAATGATATTAAAACATTAAGAAAAGAGGTAAAAAAATACGATCCATTTATTGCATTAAATGGTGGGAAAGATGGTCTTGATTCATACAGATCTATTTTTTCTAAATTGACAAATATAGTTAAATCTGATGGTAAAATTTTTATTGAAATAGGAAAAGGGCAAGAAAATAATATCACAAAAATAGCTATAAAACATGGTTTATTTCCAAAAGAGTATAAAAAAGACTTGTCTGGAGTGACTAGGGTAATAATATTTGTTATTAAATAATTTTTTTTGTGCTTGGCTTGGAAGAAAAAACTTTATATAATTAACAATGATATTAATATATATATCCAAACCTTAAATTTTATATTAATTGAGTCCATAGGTTGAAATTAGGACTCTTAACCAATTACAAAAAAAGCATTGTGTAAGTAAAAATAATCAGCGTAAATTTTAGGAATATTATGAGACAGCAAAATAATGGGCGTCGACGCCAAAATCGTGGATCAAATCGTAGAAATTTTAATAATGGCAATTTAAATGGTAACCTTAATAAAAATACTGTGATTGAGAGCTCCGGACCAGATGGCCGTCAAAGAGGTTCAGTTTCACAATTAAATGAAAAATATACATCTTTAGCGTCAGATGCATCTTCTTCTGACGATAGGATATTAGCAGAGTCTTTTCTGCAATTTGCCGACCATTATCATAGGCTTCAAAAAGAAATAGAACTAAATAATGAAAATAAAGAAATAAGAATAAAAAATGAATTAAATTTATCACAAAGTAACCCATCTGATTTAGAGTTAGAAGATAATGACAAAATTTCAAAAAAACCATCAAGACGTAAGAGAGGTTTTCAAATGAGAGAAGAAGAACTTTCTTCAGTTGATGATAAAAGTGAAAGAAATGAAATTAATGATATAAAAAATGATAAAACAGAAAGTGATAACTTATTGATTTAACTCAATGTGTTATGAGTGCTCTTTGTTTAAAACCTATAATAACATTTTTTTATCTTATGTTGAAATAACCTCAAATAATTATCATATATATATGTGTAAATTAAAAATAGGTATTTAAAATAGATAATTTATTTAAGGAACTTTCTGATAGATCAAAGATAATATTTAGTTCAGCATTAAGTTTAGCTAATAAATATGAAACAAATGTAACATCATTTCATGTGTTATACACAATATTAGAAGATTCAGAAAAATATATTAATGATATTTTAGGTGGCTTAACTTCTAATTTATATAACTTAAGGTTAAATATATTTGAGTTATTAAATAAGAAAAATCATTTAAGTCGTCCTCACGAAATTGATAAAAGTATTTTATCTCTAATAAATACGTCAAAAATGTTGTTGAAAGAATTTGACGACCAGATAATAACTCAAGAAATATTATTGTTGTCGTTTACCATTATAAATGACCAAGCTAAAGATATCTTATCAAAATATAATATCACTTACAACACGCTTCTAGAAGAAATCAAGAAATTTAGGAAGGGTAAAAAAGCCATGAATGATAATGCTGAATCTGGTTTTGACACATTAAATAGATTTGCTGTCAATTTAACAATTAAGGCCTCTAAGGGGCAGTTAGATCCTGTTATTGGAAGAGATGAAGAAATAAGAAGGCTAATACAGGTTTTATCTAGAAGAACAAAAAATAATCCAGTTTTAATTGGAGAGCCTGGAGTTGGGAAAACTGCTGTAGTCGAAGGATTAGCGATAAGGATAGCAAATAAAGATGTACCTGAGAAACTAAAATCTAAAGAGATATTTTCTCTTGATTTAGCGAGCATTTTGGCAGGTTCTAAATTTCGAGGCGATTTTGAAGAAAGGTTAAAATCGTTATTAATCGAAGTTGAAAAGGAAAAAGATAAAATTATTTTATTTATTGATGAGCTCCATACCCTTGTTGGAGCTGGTGGTGCAGATGGTTCACTTGATGCTTCTAATATGTTGAAACCTGCTTTGGCAAGAGGTGAACTTCACTGTGTTGGAGCAACCACTTTTGATGAATATAGAAATTACATTGAAAAGGACAAGGCTTTAGAAAGACGTTTTCAACAAGTTTATATAGACGAACCAGATATAGAAAACTCCATATCAATGATGAGAGGTCTTAAAGAAAAATATGAATTATTTCATGGTATAACTATTACAGACAAAGCTCTTTCAGCATCTGTAACTTTGTCCTCAAGATATATTAACGATAGATTTTTACCAGATAAAGCAATTGATCTTCTAGATGAGGCAGCTAGTAGAAAAAGAATTGAAATTGACTCTAAACCTGACTCACTAGATGAGATAGATAGAAGAATTGTACAATTAGAAATAGAGAAAAAAGTTCTAAATAAGGAAAATAATAAATTATCAGATGATAGATTGTTAAAAGTTGAAGATGAATTAAAAGAACTAAAGACAACATCTAAAGAGCAAACTGAAAAATGGAAGTTAAGCAAAAGAACTCTTGAAGAAGAGCAACAGAAGAAAATTAATTTAGAAAATGCTAAAAACCAATTGGAGATTGAGAAAAGAAATGGAAATTGGGAAAAGGCTGGTGAACTTTCGTATCAGATAATTCCAAATTTAGAAAATAATATTTCTAAAATTGAAAATACAGATAATATCTTAAACACAATTGTTTCGGAAGAAGATATTGCGTCCGTTGTTTCTAAATGGACAGGAATACCAGTTGAAAAAATGATGGAGTATGAGCGTACAAAATTGCTAAAAATAGAAGATGAACTAAAAAAATCTATTGTAGGTCAAGATCATGTTCTTTCCGCCATTTCAAGAACAATTATTCGTTCAAGAGCAGGTTTAAGTGATGCATCTAGCCCTTTAGGCACTTTCATGTTTTTAGGATCTACAGGAATTGGTAAAACAGAAACTGCTAAATCTTTAGCCAAATTTTTATTTAATGAAACTGAATCTTTGATAAGAATAGATATGTCTGAATATATGGAAAAACATTCTATATCAAGGCTAATCGGTGCTCCTCCTGGTTATATTGGTTATGATGAAGGAGGTATTTTAACTGAAGCAGTTAGGCGCAGACCTTATAGAGTTATACTTTTTGATGAGATTGAAAAAGCCCATTTAGATGTTTTAAATTTACTCTTACAAATAATGGATGATGGTAGGTTGACAGATAGTCATGGAAAGACTGTTGATTTTACAAACACAATTATAATAATTACAAGTAATATCGGGTCACAACACTTCAAGTCTGACATAAATTTTAGTTTGGAAAGTGAAAAAAACAATTTTATAAAAAAAGAAATTATGAGTTCAGTCAAATCAATACTAAGCCCTGAATTTATAAATAGATTAGACGAAATTTTATTTTTCTCAAAATTAGGCAAATCTCATATTGGTAAAATTGTTGAAATACAACTAAATCACCTAAGTAAAAGACTGTCTAATAATAATATACATGTAAAGTGGACCTCAAAAGTCAACGAACTATTGGCTATAATTGGCTATGATCCTGAATATGGTGCTAGACCAATCAAAAGGGAAATTAGGAATATCATTGAGGATAAAATAAGCGAGTTAATAATAACTAATGAAGTGAAAGATGGTGAAACGTTATTTATAGATGTAGTTGATAATAAAATTGATATAATCGTTGAAAAATTAATTTAGAATTAATTTTTTTGACATATTGTGATTATTTATTGCTATTTTATTATTTCGATTTGATTTTTCGAGGACAATTTTTAGATTAATTATCTTTTCAATGTGGTTTTTATAATTATTAAAATCTGCTTTTGAAATATTCTTTCCTGCTGGTAATTTTATTTTCATTGGATTGACTTGAATGTTATTTTTTATCACTTCATAATGCAAATGTGGTCCTGTTGATCTGCCAGTACTCCCAACATAACCAATTATTTTTCCCTGTAAAATTCTTTTCCCAACTCTAACATTTTTATTAAATCCTGATAAGTGTGCATAGGCAGTTTTGTAAGTTCCTGTATGCCTAATTCTAATATATTTACCATATGACCCATTCCATCCTGCTTTTTCTATAACTCCATCGCCAGCAGCAAAAATTGGAGTTCCAGACGGTGCTGCAAAGTCAAGTCCTCTATGCATTTTTGTATATCCTAATATAGGATGTTTTCTGTTTCCATATCTACTTGATAATCTAGCACCATTTATTGGTGTTTTCATTATTGTTCTTTTTGAGGATTTTCCATTTTCGTCATAGTATTGTGGTAAGCCGAATTTATCTTTGTAATTGAAAAAAATTAACTTTTTTCCTGATAAATTCATAGACACATACTTTATTGGCTCTGTTTCAGTAACTAAATCACTTAATGCATCAATTTTTTTTGTAAATAAAACTTCAAAACTATCACCTGAACGTATTTCTCTTTGAAAATCGATTGAGAAGCCAAGCAAACTTATCATTTCTAACAAAGTGTTTTCAGGCATGCCTGATTTAAGAGCAGAAATATATAAATTGCTCTTAATCACACCTTTAATTAGTGTTTCTTCCATTCTTGTAGGTCTCAAAAATACTTGTGAATTATATGTATCATTTATATCTTGCCACACAAAAATATCTTTGGTTTTGGTGTAGTTTAATTTTAAAGCTGCTCCAGTAATGCTAGAAGGTTTCGAGTAATGTATCATCATTCCAACAGGTAGAGAGCTTAAAATTTTATGTCCTTTATTGAGTTTTCTAATTGAATTTATGATTTTATTGATATGATAATTTTCATAATTAATTCTTTTTAATGCTGCACTCAGGTTTTCGTTTTTTTTTAGTCTTGTTTTTTTTATATTGGCGACCGGTTTTGCACCAATTTTCTGTACTAAATTAAAAATTGTGTCTGCTGATTCTTCAAGGTTAAAGAGGTTTAATGGTCGTTTGACAGGAATGTTGTTTGTATTGTTATTAATTTGTGTTGAATTAGCATCATTAATGTCAAAACTTAAAAGTAATATTATAAACGAACATATCACAAGAAGAAAATGGCCTAACAATATATTTTTAAATACTTTTTTCATAATGTGAGCGATATTGACTTTATATCTTTGAAAAGTCAAGACTACAATTTTGGCATTAGATTTTGAGCAAAATTTTTATTTAAAAAATTATCAAAAAAAAAAAGTTAAATTTTTGTATTAATTTTGCCTTTTAAGTTTGACATATGTTAATATGCTGAGTATAAACCTCTTTCGATTAGATTTTAATCGTATACTCCCTTTATTGGAGTTGTCTGTTTGATATTGTTAATACAAGAAGAGATTCATAGACGGTGGTTATATGTTTTGTACATTAATATATATGGTCGTCTACTGAATCGCGCAATTTACCATAATAATATAAACAAATTTAATTTGTTTGTTAGTAACTTGAGTGTAAAGGTAAGATTACCTTTTCGGTTGAATTTTTAATTCATACCCATCAAACCTAAGAGTTTGATCCTGGCTCAGAATGAACGCTGGCGGCATGCCTAACACATGCA
>CACBVW010000003.1 GCA_902542765.1 uncultured SAR116 cluster alpha proteobacterium
TTGTAATTTTCTGCCAGGTCCATCATCTAGTCAGGTTGGTATATCTATAGGATATTATTTCAAAGGTGTAAAAGGAGCTATTTTAGCTTGGGTGGGTTTTACGATGCCTTCAGTAACAATTCTTATGCTATTTGGTTATGCAATTTTAAATTATGACAATTCAATTCCTCAAGGTGTTTTAAAAGGTTTGAAAGCAATTGTTGTTATAATTGTATTTCAAGCAATATTGGGGATGAGTAAAAATTTATTAAAAGATAACGTTGGATATTTAATTACATTATTCACAGCTTTGTTTTTAATAATTTTCCCATCATCATTAAATCAATTAATGTGTTTGATTCTTAGTGGTCTAATTGGGGTGTTTGTATATAGAGAAAAAAAAAGAAAAGGAAAAAACCAAAAGTTTTCTGTTGAAATAGGTTTTTGGAAGATTTTCCCAATAATTTTATTTTTTGCTTTTTTAATAATTCTCCCAATTGTAAATGAAATTTTTAATTCTAATCTTTTAAATTTAGCGAATAGTTTCTTTAAAGTTGGTTCCTTAGTTTTTGGAGGAGGGCACGTTGTATTACCATTATTAAATGAAGAATTTGTTGCTAGTGGTATGATTGAAAATGATTTATTCTTAGCAGGTTATGGCGCATCACAGGCTATACCGGGTCCTTTATTTACATTTTCATCCTATTTAGGAATTTTTTTAAAAAGTGAAATCAATACTTTGTTTACAAGTATATTCTGTTTGTTTTTTATTTTCCTACCATCATTTCTTTTACTTCTTGGTACTTTGTCTATATGGAATCAATTAAGAAAATTTGATTTAATCATTAGTGGTTTTAAAGGTGTTAATGCCAGTGTGATAGGACTATTGATTGCAGCATTATATGATCCTATCATCATTACTAGTCTAAAAAGTTATCACGATTTTATTCTTATTTTAATTTCTTTTATAATTTTATTTTTTACTAAAATACCACAATGGGCAGCTGTGTTTTTTATATCGCTTTGTGGTTGGATGCTTGCATATATTTAATTTAGTCTTCAATTTGAATAATCTGGTCACCTTTTCTAATTTTACCACCCTTAACTATCGAGCAATTGAGACCTGATCTATTATATAATGGTAAAACAAGTGGTTTTTTAAGAAGGTCAGCGAGGTATTTACAAGGAAAGTTAAGCCTTCCACCAAATAAAATAGCTTCACCAACTTTAAACTTTTTTCCAACTAGATAATTAAGTGGAACGCCAGAAGTTGTTAAATTTCTTCTATGTTCTATTGGTTTCAAAATAATAGGTTTTTCTTGAAGCGGTGGTTGATTAGCTGCTAGTGCTTCTAGAACCTCATTTTCTATTAAAGTTATATCCCTAATGTCTGGTTTTGGGGAATATGTACCTGTTTGGTTATAGTATCGATCATTGACAATGCCTTTACCTTCAACTAATTCAGCTTCTTCCAATTCGATCATATTAGCTGAAGCTTTAGGCGCTATATGTATATGTAGTAAAGCTCCGCTCTCCCATTTCATAAAATTTTCCCCCTGATATCTATAGTTAAAATATATTATGTTAATTCAAAAATTTTTGAACTAAATTTTGACAATCTTTTAAAATAATTTACAAGGTATTCCACATTATTATTTAAGGTGATTACTATGGAAGATAAAAATATTACTGTAATTTCTGACAAACCTAATGAGGCTAATACTTCTCTTTCAGGAAGTTCAATGACAAAAGCTGGAAGGCTGGCAATGGAATTGTCTCAAGAGAAGAAGAGACTTAAGCAAGAACTAGAAGAGCTTCAGACAGAGTATGATGAAATTAAACCCACAACCCCAACGGGTACACGTGATTGGTATGTCAAATGGATAGCTATGCTTTTAGCAGTAGCAGGTATATTCCTAATAAGTGCATCATATACTCTTTATGGGCAGATAGCCTATGTGGTTAGTTGTATTGGTTGGATTTATGTTGGGATGCAGTGGGGTGATAGGGCAATTATGATTGGCTCATCTGTAAGTTGTACTGCAATAGCAATGAATTTAGTTAATACACTAACTTAAACTTAATTTTTTCTCTTTGTTTTGAAAAAGAAACTTTTTAGAGAAAATTGTGCATATTTATTATTTTTACTTAAATAAGTAATTATTAAAATTGTGAATAAAATAATAATAATAAGAGCAACAAAAATGCTAATTTGAGTTGTTTTTATCAGATACGCCAACGCAAATGGAAATAAGAAACTAATTATTAAAATGAAAAATTTCATTTTATAATCATAGTATTTTTTCTTTTTTTAAAAAACTTTTTAATTATGCGTCTGATTTACATCTGAAAATATCAGCAGTTACGCTTGAAAGTAAATTAGTCTGCTTCATGAATTCGTAACGTACTTTTAAACTATTTTTCACATCAATTTCTTTATTAGCGTAAATGATTTCTTTATTTTCGTTTAAATCGTAAATACCAATAGCATTTCCACCCATAGTTGCTGCTCTTTTTCTAAGTTCGTACATTAATTCGTCATAGCTTAAACTACCAAGCACTCTAACTCTCATAATATTTATACAGCCAGGATCGCCTTTTAGAAATTTACTAGAAGAAAAATCAATATTTTCAACTTTATTAGTATAATTTATGTCCTTATTTGATGAGGAAACATTAGCCTTGTTAATATTTTTACCAGCAATAACGTCATCAATTGATTCTGTCTGGTTTGGAATTTTTACAATTCTTTGACCATAATTACTTATGAGAGTTGTCTTATGAAAACAACCAGATAAAAATATGAACGAAAATAGTAAAAAATATAATTTCATTATCAATAATTCCAGAATCAATTACTCTATTATTACGTCTTATAAATAAGAATATTTAATATTTTTCATAAATATTTAGATTTTATTTATAAACTAACGAAATAATTTATTAAAAAGCTAATTGGTCATAAATATGTCATAGCGTATAGTTTTTCCTAAAATCTGGTGGGAACATTTTTTAATATCTTTAATTGGTTCAGCATATCTAGGTTGTTTGAGAACTACCCTGTTTTTTGCGCAATTTAAAGCAACTTCTAAAAGTTCAATATAATCAGTATCAGGTCCTACTATCTCTCTAACTAACCTCATGTTATTTTTAACAAGAGCTGTTTTCTTTCTCTCTTTATACATTGTATCGATCATAATCACTTCTGGTGTAAGTTTTGGTAAAATATCTTTAGAATCTCCAAATAATAATTCCATTCTATTTATAATTTTCTCAATTTCACCACCAAATGATATACCTTCATTAATACCATTTTGAAGGAGTTCATGCATTTTTTGTGATCGTTCAATTAATGTGACTTTAGCTCCAAGAGAAGCAAGAATAAAAGAATCGTATCCTAGTCCAGCTGTTGCATCTATTATGTTTCTATTTTTATTAAATTTCATACCAATAGCTTTAGCAAGGTTTTGGCCTCTACCTTTGCCGTATTTTAATCTATGTAATATAGGGCCTTCAATAAAAGAACATTTTAACATAAGTTTTATTTGTAACTAGATTCCAAAGATATTTTTTAATTAATAAGAGTTTAAAAATTAACTATTCTCCATTGGTAAGTTTTGATCAACAGCTGCCCATTCATGAAGTGAATTATCATAAATTGTTATATTTTCAAAACCTAATTGATATAAGACAAATGCTTCTAAGGATGCGGCAATACCACCACCGCAGTAATTTAAAACACAGCTATCTTTAGTAATGCCTTTTAATTGAAAAATTTTTGACAATTCATCAAATTTTTTTAATTTACCTGTTTCACTATCAAGTAATTCATGAAATGGTACATTGACACTTGTTGGTATTCTACCAGGTCTGCCATATCTTGGATTTTCTCCATTATGAATATCGGCGGTTAATGAATTTAAAATTTTAAACTTTGGATTATTTATTGCCTCTAATACTACGTCTTTATTTATAAAAATATTTTTTCTTGGTGAAAAATTAAAATCTGATTGTGAAAAAGTTAAGTTACTTCTTGAAGTAGGTAAGTTCATTTTTTGCCACTGATTAAATCCACCATCTAATATGCTCGCTCTATCAAATCCAACTGCTCTTAACATCCACCAGATACGTGCCGACCATTGTGTACCATTTCTTGAATAGAGTATTACGTGATAATCACTTCCTATTCCCTTTTTTTTAAAACTATCTGCGAGTATTTCAAGTTTAGGTAATGTAAACCTATACTGACTAGTTGAATCTGAAAGATCATGATGAAGATCTAAGAAACTAGAATTTTGAATGTTACAAAGTTCATAATTTTCTCTGCCACTTTCTACTATGTAGGGTAAAGTAGGATCATTATCTCTGTAATGTAGATAAGTTGTACAATCATATATTCTTATATTATTGTTGTTAAGATTTTGACTTAACCACTCACAGCTAACAATTGCTTCAGGATTTTTCCACGTATCTAATTTCATAATATTTAATTTTCTATATTAACAGAGACTTATTTAAGGCTCCAAATACACACTTCCACCACCTCTTCTAGATTCTAACATATTATGAGCTAAATTAGCATCTTTAAGTTTGAAAGGCTGAAATTCTGGTAATGTTATTTTATTATTTTTGAATGCTTGGAAAACTGAATCAGCCATTTTTTGGTATAAGGCTAAATCAGAAATATAATCAAACAAAATTGGTCTTGAAATTGTAAGGGATTTACTAGCTAAAACAGACATTGGAATTGGGTCAAGAGGTCCTGATGATTGTCCAAAATTTATTAAATGTCCACATACTTTAATACTCTTTAAAGAATTTTCAAATGTATCTTTGCCAACTGAGTCAAAAATTTTATCTACACCTTTACCATTTGTTAGTTCCATTACTGTTTCTATAAAATCTTCTTGATGATAAGTAAGTGTATGATCACATCCATAAGATTTTGCTGTAATAATTTTCTCTTTACTTCCAACAGTACCAATCACAACAGCTCCTTTTGATTTAGCCCATTGAGAAAAAATTCTTCCAACACCGCCTGTGGCTGCTGTAATTAAAATTGTATCAGAAGCATTTAATTTGGTAACCTCTTCAATTAACATTTGTACTGTAATTGCTCTTGAGAAATTAGTTGCCATCATTTCATCTGAAATAAAATTAGGAATTTTAACAGCTAGATTTTTATCCAAAATTCTGTGGCTTGAATACGCTCCATAATCTTTTGTTATGTATGCTATTTTATCTCCTTTTATAAAGTCCTCTATACCTGCTCCTGTTTCTTCTATAATACCAACCGCTTCAAGGCCTGGTATTCCAGGGAGCTCTAGTGTTTTGTAAAGCCCTGATCTAACATAAATATCATGAAAATGAACTCCTATTGCTGTTTGTCTGATGAGGAGTTCATTTTCTTTTGGTTTTTTGATTTCAATGTCTTCTAATTTTAAAACATTAGAATTACCGTGTTCTCTTAAGACTATTGCTTTGGCCATTTATACCTCAATATTTTTTATTACAAATAAAAATCAAACTTAAGTAGTATCATATAAAATATTTGAATTTCTTGTAATCAGTTTATAGAATATTTTTATGTCTATAATGAGAATAACAGTTAGAACATTCCAAAACGAACAACATGCAGAAATGTTTATTACTATTTCTCAAAAGATTTATGAAGATGCGCTTAAAGATAAACTTAAAGTAAATTTTACAATGATACAAAATACCTCACTTAAAAACCAAGTGACAAGTATCTGGAAATATGACGATGAAAAACATTTGAAGGAAATTAGATCTTATTTATCAAAACATAATTCCCTACCAAATTCTTTATCCCCCAAAGAAATTGTTTACAGTGGTGAGGTTATAGTTGATTCAAATTCTTAAATTCTTATAAAAAGTTCAAACTCATCATAATTAAACAAATAAGAGCGATTGCCCAAATGCCTGTCCTTACATAATTTATTCCAACAATATATACTGGAACATAGATTATTCTTGCTAATAACCAGATGATTGCTAGGAAAGAATTATCTACATCACTAATAATTGATAAAAGAATTAATCCAATAAATATTGGTAGTGTTTCAAATAAATTTTTTAATGATCTATTAGCTCTATCTATATAAATTGAAGTATTTGCAATATTATCTCTGGAAGAGAATAAATAAGATAATTTTACATTATTTGTTAACAGGCTTATTAGTACAGGAATGGTAATTTGGATTAGGACTAATAAAAAAGATAGTATCAGAATACTTGTTAGCGTCATTTTTTTCTCCAGGTTACTGTTTTGATTGATATAACTTCAACTTTTTAATAAGTACATTTATATATTCCTTAGATTCAGCTAATTCATTTTTTAGTCTCTTGTTTTGTTCTTCAAGAAAATAATTTTGTCTTTTTAGCCACTCATCTTGGCTGATTTCTTTTGGATAATCTCTTTTGGTCATTTCAGTCTCGAATTTAAATTTACCAAAAATTTAAATGCTAATTATTAGATTTAAATTCATCATTTTCTTCATTTGGATCTTTAGTAAGGTAAACTCCAAAGCAGAAGCCACCAATGGCAAAAAAATTTATTACAAAATTTGGTTCAACTAAATCTATCCATCTTAATATGCCCCATATCAATGCAGATGCAACAATAATCCAGCCAATAATTTGTTTTTTCATTTTGTTCCAATATTTTTAAGTTTATTAAATTAAAAAATTGATAAACTTTTATTACAAATAAAATTAAAATAATTATCATTATAAAACGTAATTTTCTTATTTAGTATGAATATTTTTAAATTTATTTTTCTTTTCTTTATTTTAACCCAAGAAGCAGTAGGTAATACGATATTTAAAGACAATTTTGAAAATCCAAAAAAGTGGCAATTTATTTCAGATCAAGTTATGGGTGGGATATCTACGGGTAAAGTCGAGTTTTTTAATGAAAACAATAATTTGTATGCACGTTTGACTGGAAACGTTTCCACAGAAAATAAGGGTGGTTTCATTCAAATTAGAAGAAAACTTGAAAAATCAAGTTTAAAAGGCACAAAATTTATTAAAATAACTGCAAAAGGTAATAATCAAAATTATTTTATTCACCTGAGAACAACTGGTACTTTACTACCGTGGCAATATTATCAAATTAGTTTTAAAGTTGTTAATGATTACAAAATATTTAAATTACCAATTAATAAATTTAAAAGGTCTAGTATTTTCTTATCTAAACAAATTAATCCTGAAAATATTACATCTGTAGGAGTTGTTGCATTTGGGAGAGATCATTCTGCAGATATTTATATTAAAGAAATTAATTTTATAGATTAAATAAAATATGTTTATTTAAGTAACGTTGCTCTTTTAAATTCTACGTGCTTAGGTCTAATTGTAAAAAATCTAGAAATTCTGTGTTGTTCTAACGCTTCATCAATTATACTCTGTAGGTCACCCAATTCTCCCTCTATAGGTTGGCTGTTCCATTCTCTATTATCTACTAAAAGTGTAATAATATATTTTTGTTTTTTATTAGTCATAATTATCTAATTCTTGAAAGTATTAACCAAATAAATCTTAGTGACACAAAGTTTCTTATAACTCCAATAACATAAGTAAAAGCTGCAGCTTTAAGAATAGATTGACAAGCGTCATGATATTCTTCTGGTACTTTACTTTTAATTAATGGCAAAGCTCTATTAAAACTAGCATCTAATTCAACTTCTAAAGTTATTAAATGAACTATTACACCTATTATAAGTGATAATAATACTAATATTAGACAAACTTTTATTAATGAATAAGAACCAGTTGCAAAGATTGTCGGTATACCCATTAATAATAACCCGCTACCTAACTGTGAGATCCATGCTGTATTCTTAACAAGGCTTGTCCTGTGTTCAAGCGGTTTATATTTTTCATGATGTTGCATTGCGTGACCAATTTCGTGGCAGACAATCGATATTGCAGTAAGACTTTTCCGAGAAAGACGATTTTCTGAAACTTTTACTTTTTTTTCACTAAGATCATAATGATCCATACTTAAAGATCTTTCAATTTTAACATCATTTAAACCAAGTTCCTTAAGAATAATTTTGCCGAACTCTAATCCAGTAAAAGGCATGTTTATTAGAATTTTGTCATTTTTAGTAAATACATAATTTAGCCATATCATTGGGGCAATTGATAATATTAGAAGTAGTGTTATATAAAATATCATTTTGTAGAGTATAGCAGATGTTTTAATTTCGTGATCATATAAATATTTGGTAATTTTTTTATTTTATTCAACTATCAACTTAATTTATTAGTTACATTTAATTTTTTGTTTTATTATTTCTTCTTTCCTTAAAGGCATTTTGTCTACAACATTATAAATTTCTTTTAATAATGAGATATCTGATGAATATGATTTTATTTGACCGTCATAACCAATCAACCACATTCCATATTTGTTTTTAAATTTTTCTGAAATATTATATTTTTTTACTTCATCACCTACTATTCGAATATACTTTAAATTTCTATTATCGTTCTCACACTTGTTTTTTTTAAAAAAATTATCGGTTTCATTTATGAAATAAACGTATTTTGATTTTGAAATAAAAAGGACTATCCTTTTTTCCCATGCAAAAGAATTGATATAGTCTTCCAAGATTATTTTTTCAGAAGCATAACTCATTGAAATAGACATAAACGAAATCATTAAAAAAGTAGATATTTTTTTCATATATAATTTATACATTTTAATCAGATAGACTTACAGACGTTTCAACCCATTTTAAAAAATCTTTATGCCCCTTAGAAACATCTATCTTTAGTATACATGGTGTTTCGTATACGTGATTTTTAATTATTAACTTTTCAAGTAAATCATATTTATTAACTAATGTTTTTAAAAGTAAAACTGTTTCTTTTTCTAATTTAACTTCTCCTTTCCATTCAAACATGGAATGAGACTCTGGGAAAATATTTGCGCATGCTACTAATTTGTCTTTAATCGCAAGTTCAGCAATTAGCTCTGCTTGCTCAAAATTCTCAACTGTTACATATACAAAGCAAAATTTATCTTTTATCATATGTAAATTTTAAACTGATTAATAGCTTAACGTAAAGAATAATAAAAATTTTCAAGTTATATTTATTTTAAGAGCTGACATGTGGTACTGTAATTTATGAATAAAGAAAATGATAAGCTTAATAAATATAAAACTGAAGAAAAGCTAAAATCCAAGAAAAGTGATTTTTTTAACTCTTATCTGGAAAAAGCTAATAACATTGATGATAAAATTGCATTAATAAAATTTAAGTATAAAGACGACAATCAAAAACTTTTAAACAGCATTAAAAATCTATTAAAAAAAAATTAATATATAATAATTAATAAAATTATACATACTTATATATACAAAATGTATGTTTATTCATAATTGAATATCTCTAATCTTCTCCTAATTTTTTTAGTTGGGTATAATAAATTGAATAGCAAAATCCAAAAATAGCTGCAGCGTCTACCCAATTAAAGGATTCATCCGATCCACCTATAATTCTATAAATTCCATATACAAAGCAAACAATTCCAAGTAACCAACTTTGAGCATATTTAAAATCCATATTAATCTCTTATTTGTTAAAGTTTTTAATCAAATATTTATGATAAATTATTTTAAATAACTGTTCTTAAACTTTGGTGGATAAATCTTCCACATTAAAAATGTCCATCCTAAAAATACAAAATATAAAAATATAAAAAAACTAGTTGGAAAGTCCCAGTAAATAATCTTTTCAATCCAAAAAGAAATAAAAGATTTACTATTATTTATTCCTCGAAGATAATTTTCAATAGAGGTTAATGGACAAATTATGCCAACAAGAGTTTCGAATGTCACTATAAACATTAGACCAAAATGAAATAATCTTAGCTTAAAGTTTTTTATCCAACTCCAATCATAATAATAACCAATAGGTACCAATAAAAAACCAAAAGTAATAAAAATTACAACAAAAAAATGTAAAATTAAAATAATATCAGCAAGCAAAGGTTTAACTCAGAACAACATAAACATTAATTTTTAAATCTTTATTATAATTATTAATTAATTTTTTTTTGTTTACTAGTTTTGAATAGAATAAGGTATTCTATTCAGATGTGTGGAAGATTTGTTATTTCGTCAAAAAATGCATTCAATTTAGAATATGAAGTATCGTATAATGTATGTCCGTCACAATTAGTACCAGTAAAAACTAAAGAAAAATCGCTGTTAATGAAATGGTCATATTCTCCATTATGGAAACAAGATATGAACCTAATTAATTGTCGTTCTGAAACTATGAATGAAAAGCCATCATTTAAAAATTCAAAGAGATGTATAATTTTTAACAATGGTTGGTATGAGTGGCAAAGAAAAGATAATAAAAAAATACCTTATTATCACTTTTCCCAAACTAATTATTTTGCCGGTCTATATAATGAGATTGGTTGTTTAATTTTGACAAGAAATTCCGTAGATCAAATAAATCATATACATCACAGACAACCTGTCTTATTAGAAGAGTCTGAAATTACGTCATTTCTTTTAGGAAAAGATATTTTTGATAGTAATGCAAACAATAATATAAATTTTTATCGTGTTTCTATGGATGTAAATAATCCAAAAAATAATAATTCTTCGCTTACATATATTTATTAAATATAAGAAAAAATATTAAATTAAAAATGTTTAATTTTTTAAATACAACTTGAAAAGTATCTATTCTTAAATTAATATAAATTTATGTGTATTGGTTCTACAACAAGTTTATTCTCTACTTTTGTTTTAGCTTTAGCTTCATTTGTCTGTATTTGGAATTACTCTAAAATTAAGGACAACATAAAAAAAATGTTAACTAAACATTTTTCAAAAAAACCAAACTTACAGTAATAAAACATAAACTTAATAAATGTTAAAACTTATAATCTTTTTAGTTATCATCTTTTCGATTGCTTATTTTGTATTTAATTTATTTATGTCTAAAAGAGAGAATGGAAGTCCTAAATTCATCTTTCCAATAATTTTAACACTATTGGTTGTAGTAATGATATTTTTTATTTTGCCAAGATTTGGAATTAATCCTGTTGCTCTATTTCAAAATTTTGTCTCTAAAATAATTCCATTTATTTCAATGCTAAGAGGAGTCGCAGGCTAAAATTAAGTTAGTAATTTTTTTCAAATTTTACTGCTAACTTTTTTATTGTTTTTAAAATAACCAGAATAATCCTCATATAAATAACCAGATGGAGAAAAATATTCCCAATAACCATCCTTGGTCCCGTTTTTATAATTCCCTTGATATTTCAATTCTCCATTATAATAGTAAGCAACCCAAGATCCTGATTTTTTGCCATTCTTAAACTTACCTTTATAGCTTATTTCACCATTTTCAAATAGTCGTATCCAGTGACCCTCTTCAAGATCATTTTTGTATTGACCCTTTTCTATTAAATGACCCTTATTGTTGTAAGTAATCCAGGCACCATTTTTTCTACCAGTTTTATAATTTGATACAGAAAATAATTGTCCATTACTATAATATCTTAACCATGTACCTTCTTTCTTTCCATCTTGGAACTGACCTTTGATGTTTCCATTTATCTTTCCACTGAAAGGAATATTAGTATTTTTTTTATAATAAATTCCTTTTTCCCAAATTAAATCATTCATGGTCTCACTATGAACAGAACGAACTATAAAAAAGATTAGGAATGTAAAAAAAATCATCCAAATGAATTTTATATAAACTGAAAACATTGCTTAAATCCATTCATCATTAGGAGCTGTTAAATCTCCTTTTACGTTACCAGTATTTAATATTCCTTTTGGTTCTACTAACATCACATGACACTCGTTTTCAGCAGTTGGTTTGTGATCCACCCCTTTAGGTATTACTATCATTTCACCTTCATTTACTTCTATGATTTCTGCATCAAATTCTATTTTCATACTTGCTTTGATTACAATAAAAACTTCATCTGTGTCTGAATGATGATGTTTAATAAATTCCCCTTTTATTTTAACTAGTCTGAATTGATAATTATTCATCTCAGATATTACTTTTGGAGACCAGTAATCATCAAATTTATTGAGTTTAGAATATATATTTATTGGTTTTGTCATGCAGGTAATTTAAACAAATTTAAAATTAGAGGTAAAGATTATTCAATATTTTTTTGAATAGAATTAAAAAATACTTCTTTCTTTCCTGGATTTTAACAAACCAATTGAAACAAATTTTCCAGATTTTGATTTAAACGTGTTTTTAAAAATCTTGCTACATTTTAATGCACAATTGGCACAAAGAACAAAACAATCATTGTCATTTTTCTCGTACTTACAATTAAATAATTTTTTAGAGGGATGATTACATCTTGAACAATAATGATATTTCATAGATTAATAATATATAAATATTTTTTAAATTTCATTTTTTTCTTCATCACCAAAAATATAGTGAGACCCGATAGACCCTAATATAATTGCCATAATTAATTCTACATAACCTTTAAAAATTAGAGTTTGAAAAAGAAACCAAGGGATAATTATAAGAGCACTTAGAGGAAAAATAATTAATATTTTAATTTTCCAATTAATGTGGAGGTAGCATAGTTTTAAATATTTAAATAACCATTTCATTATACCAAAAATTAAAACACCTAAAACTATAAACATACAAAATATAAATATTTCAAAAATCATATGTTCCATAATTTTATTTACATTGCTTCATAAAATGGCAGTTCTATTTTTTTCAACTGTAAATTACACTTAATGAAAGATTTAATATTTTGGAATTGAGATCTAAAATCTTTACCATTTAAATATTGATAATATCTTATGCAATTACCACAAAGATAAATCCAATTTTTATCCAAAAAGTTTTTTTTACAACTCCATATTATTTTATGTGGATCAAAACATTCTTTACAAAAACTATTTAACTTAAACATCTTTTAAAAACTCCACTGATTAATCCAATAAGACATAGTTGGAAAAAATACAAAAATTACAAATAAAATTATTAAAATAATTCCCAATTTACTCATTACTGATCCCCAACTCCAGAGATAATCTAAATAATCTTTTCAATAAATAATTTAATTTGGCAGTTTAATTTAAAACTTAAAAGCATTTTTATTATATTAATAAATTATTATAATCATAGATTTTGTTAAGTTTATTTTTTTAATCTTGAATAGGTTCTATGATTTGTGTTTTTGGTTTTGTTTTTTTAAATGAATCTCTAATTTTATGAATATTCCAGTATTTATTTAGATTTTTATATCTGTTTTTCCATTCAAATTTTGGAAATCTAAGATCAATGTATTCTAAGCAAGAAAAACAGCTTATATCAGCAATGCTGAAACTATTTCCAACAAAAAATTGTTGGTCTTTAAGATAATTTGATAAATACTCTACCCCTTCAAAAATTTTTTTCTCTTGTCTTTTAATCCAATTTTTACTTCTCAAATCTTTGTTTCTAGAGTTTTCTAAAAATACTAAAACAACAGAGTCACAAATTCCATCTGCAACTGTTTCTAATAATCTAGCAGAAATGTTCTCTTGAAATGACCTAGGATATAGAAGTGGATTTGGCTCTAGGTAATCTAAATATTGATTTATAACTTTGCTGTCAAACATAGGTTCTTGATCTTTTAAAAGAAGAATAGGAATTTTGCCAAGAGGGTTAATACCATTTGTTTTGGTGTTTGAATTCCATGGTATATCAATAATTTCTTCATAACTTATATTTTTTTCAAGTAAAGCAACACGTACCTTACGAGCAAATGGGCTTGGAGTAGCAGTAATTAATTTCATATTTATATTCTAAATAACTAATATTCATTGGTAAACATTATTGATTTATAAACTCATTAAAGAATACATTTAGTCTAACCGTTTATATTTTCTTCTAAATTAGCTGATTGAAAAATAGACATTAACCATTTTTTACATTCTTCATCATTTTTAGGTTTGGCAACAAACTCTTGCCCTCGTCCAACAATGTCTACTGTATTTTCTTTCCATCTGCTGAGATTTTTGTGATATGACATGCCACAACCACCATGTTTAGGATTTAACCACTGAGGACAAATCCACTTAGATTTTTTTACTAAAGGGTTAAAGCTTAAATTTGTTACCTTAGTAGCTTTAAATTTTCCAAATCCTGGAAAACTTTTTAACTCAAAACCTTCCAGATTTTTTTTTGCAACGTAAAGAGTATTATTTTTTTTCCATTTACCAATGGTGTGTGGATGTGAACTTGGGTTTGGTTTCTCTTTTAAATACCAACTTGGGTTATCTCCAAGTTTTATAATTTCTCCAATCTGAAACCAACCAAAAATTCTGTAGTGACCAGGATCAGTTTTTGAAAAAGAAATTTTATTTTGAAATTCGATAGTTTCTCTAAACCATCCCCAAAATAGAAAAATATCATCTATTCCAACCTTATTATTTTCTAAATGTGTTTGAGCAGCTCCTACTTGACCAAACTGACCAGTTTCTAAGTTAGGATCATAATGACAAGTATCCGAAGCTTTAATTTTGTTTTTAGATAACTGACTTATTTCTTTTCCAAAGCCAAGATACTCATATGAAGTTAGAGTATTTATTTTATATGGAATTGGAAGACTTTGAATATTTTTTCCTTTTTTAGGACTTGGAATTCCACCGGCAGTACTGTCGAGGCCTTTCCTACTGAAAATAATTTTTATCATATTATAAATTAAACAAAATAATATATAAAATTAAATAAAATAAAATAATTTAGTTTCTAAAGATTAGATTTAATAATGAAATTTTTTCTAACTGCTTCTGATTGAAAATTTTTTATTTATGACTAATAATTAATCATAAATTTCAAATGACCATACTTTGACATATTTTTAGTCGCCACAAACAATTAATAACATACTTTTATTTAATAATTTCAGTCCATTTAAATTCTATTAAATAGTTGGGTTAAATTTTTTAGATGTTTGACTTTCGTTTTTTTGAAATTTATAGATCATCAGAATATATGAGTCTTTTACTCGATGGGATATTAATAAGCTCTAGCTTAACAATTATCTCAGGCGGTCTTGGATTTATAATAGCATTTATTTTAGCTGCATCAATTTATTGGAAAGTAAAACCACTAAACTATTTATCTATTTGTTGGATTGATTTTATTCGCAACACTCCATTAATTGTTCAATTATTTTTTGTTACCTTTGGTTTGCCATTAATATTTCAATATGTGTGGCCCTTTTGGGCGCACGCGCTTCTAGCATTAACCATAAATTTTACAGGATATTTTGGAGAAATATTAAGGTCAGGATTTAACTCTACTCCGAATAGTCAACTAGAGGCTGCATATTCTTTAAATTTAAATAAAATGACAATATTCAGGAAAATTGTGCTTCCTCACACATTGATTAAAATGTTTCCTTCTTTATCAAGCCAATTTATTTTTATTTTTTTAACTACAGGAATTATTTCTGAGATTGGTGTCAATGATCTCACTCATGCTGGCTTATATATTGATAGCAGAACGTTCAGAACTTTTGAAATATTTATTATTTTATCGATTTTATACGTTGTTCTATCCTTATTATTTAAAACTTCTTTAGAAGTTATTTTTAACAAAACATTGAAAAAGAGAATGTAAATGCAAGAGATATTTATTGAAATTTTTGATAAGCCGCTTGGGATCATTATATCACAATTAATATCTGCTACTAGATTCACAATCTATTTGTCATTAATAGCTTTTATAGGTGGTGGATTACTTGCTTTATTAATAACTTTTTTAAGAATATATCCATCAAAAATTTTAAATTATATTAGCTTTTCGTATGTATGGTTATTTCAATCTTTACCTCTACTAATGTTATTATTTATTATTGGATTAGGAATTCCACGTTTTATCGGACAAGACTTCGATCCTTGGTACGCTGCTAGTATATCATTGGTAGTTTTTACTTCGGCATATCTAGCAGAAGTGTGGAGAGGAGCTATTTTAGCAATACCTAAAGGTCAATGGGAAGGAGCAGCTGCTGTAAATCTAAATTTCTTCCAAACTTTAAGGCTTATAATAATACCACAAGTTTATAAATATAGTGTTGCACCTACAGTAAGTTTTCTAATTCAAATTATAAAAGGTACTTCCCTAGCATATATAATTGGTTTTCAAGATTTAATGTTATTAGGAAAAAGATGGGCAAATGCTCCGGTGATTGGATCTGAGCCATTCATAATCTTTCCTATTATGGCAGTTTTGTATTTCTGCCTGTGTTACCCCCTAGCTATTTACGCAAAACACTTAGAAAAAAAATACACCATTGAAAATTAATAAATTGAAAGGAAAAAAAATGTTTTCAAAAAAAATGATATATGGATTCATATTAAGTTTATTCTTTATGAATTTTTCAGCAAATGCTGCGGACTTAAATGAAATACTTAAAAATGGTGAAGTAAAGATAGCTGTTCCTGAAGCTTTTGCGCCTTTTGGATCAGTTGGCAAAACTGGAGAACATGAAGGTTATGATGTTGATGTGGCTAAGCTTATTGCAAAAGATTTAGGAGTTAAGCTAAAAATTGTACCAGTGGTTTCAAAACAAAGAATTCCTTTTCTCGAAACAGATAAGGTTGATTTAGTAATATCCACAATGGGTGCTAATCCGTCAAGAGCTAAGTCAATAAATTTTTCCAGCGCATATGCACCATTTTATTCTGGTGTTTTTGCTCCTTCCTCAATTAAAGTTTCTTCTTATGCAGATTTAGACGGCCTTACAATTGGTGTTACAGGAGGAACATTAGAAGATTTAGAATTAACTAAAATGGCTCCTAAGGGTGCTAAAATAACAAGGTTTGGGGATAACGCAGCAACATTAAGCGCTATAAAGTCAAAACAAGTTCAAGTACTTGTTGCTGGAAATACGGTTGCAGCTTCTGTAACAGAAGCTAATCCTGATTTTGATTTAGAAAGGAAGTTTATCATCAAAGATAGCCCTTGCTTTATAGGAGTTAAAAAAGGAAACGAGGATTTATTAAGATGGGTAAATGTTTTTATTCTTCATAAGAAACTAGGTGGTGATCTTAATAAAATTTCACTTAAATGGTTAGGTCAAAATCTTCCATCTCTACCATCATTATAAAAAAACAAATAGTATATGTCTGACAAATTAAATTTGTCAGACATAAACAAAAATATAAAATTACTTATTAACTTTAATTAAATAAAAACATCAAAAGCTAACTGCCTAGGGTGAGGTGCTAATTGCATGTTTACAGTAATCTATAGAAAATGAATTAGGGTTCATTGATAGCTAGTTACCAGTTTTTAAATAGCCTTGCCCTGAACAAACCTTTTTATTTACAATTTTAGAACTAAATTCTCCATATAGTTGTTAATATAAAAGAAAAATTTTTTCATTTATAAACTTCCTAAAGGCATTAGCTCTTTATAGAGCTAATGCCTTAATACTTTTTAACAACAGACAAAATCATACTTATTTTTGGTACAAAGTTAGGTATACAACCTTATCTGCAACTACATAATTTTAAAAATAAAGTAAAATATCAATGAGTTATAAAATAATATAGTGGGCTCGAGATGAGGTGCGAAAAGCATGCTTTGACAAATCAAAATAGTTGCTTATAAAATTTACACTGTGACATTTACAGGAATTGAATGAGACACACTATAGAACAAGCATTGCAGCAGGATATTGCAGCACACAAAGCAGGTAAGCTTCAAGATGCAGAAAGTTTATATCAGGCAATCTTGCAGTCCCAGCCAGCTAATACCAATCGTACAGGTAAATGAGCCTAAATTAGCTGTGCAAAATAGCAGCCTGTCATTGTCACAGAAGCGTAAGAAATTATCTGAAGAAAAAAAGAGGAAGAAGATAGCAAGACAAAACTTAAATACTAACAATCCATCCCAGCAACAACTTAGTAGTCTTCTAGAGTACTATCAGAACGGACGACTTAATGATGCTGAAAAGCTAGCTATAACTATAAGTAAAGATTTTCCTAATCATCCTTTTAGTTGGAAAGTGTTAGGTGCAGTATTACAAATAACAGGCAGAAAATCTGAAGCTGTAGATGCTAATCAAACAGTAGTTGCATTATCTCCTCAAGACGCTGATGCCCACTTCAATCTGGGCAACACGCTTAGAGAACTAGGAAGATTAGCCGAAGCTCTAGCAAGCTATACACAAGCAATAGCTTTGAAGCCTGACTTTGCACAAGCTCACTACAACATGGGCAACACGCTCAAAAAACTCGAAAGATTAGATGAAGCTCTAGCTAGCTATACACAAGCGATACCGTTGAAGCCTGACTTTGCACAAGCCCACTACAATTTGGGTAACACGCTCAAAGAACTCGAAAGATTAGACGAAGCTTTAGCAAGCTATACACAAGCGATAGCGTTGAAGCCTGACTATGCCGAAGCCCACTACAACTTGGGCAACACGCTCAAAGAACTCCAAAGATTAGATGAAGCTTTAGCAAGCTATACACAAGCGATAGCGTTGATCCCTGACTTTGCCGAAGCCCACAGCAACTTGGGTGTTATGCTACAAGAACTAGACAGATTAGACGAAGCTCTAGTTAGCCATAACCAAGCTTTAGCTTTAAAACCTGATTATGCCGAAGCTCACTATAACTTGGGCGTTACGCTACAAGAACTCGAAAGATTAGATGATGCTAAAGCAAGCTATACACAAGCGATAGCGTTGAATCCTGACTATGCAGAAGCCTACTATAATTTGGGCAACACACTCAAAGAAATAAGAAGATTAGACGAAGCTCTTGCAAGCTATACACAAGCTTTAGCTTTAAATCCTTATTTTGCCGAAGCTCACAACAACTTGGGCGTAACGCTACAAGAACTCGAAAGATTAGATGATGCTACAGCAAGCTATACACAAGCGTTAGCGTTGAAGCCTGACTATGCTGAAGCTCACAGTAACTTGGGTAACACGTATAAAGAACTAGGAAGATTAGATGATGCTTTAGCAAGCCATACACAAGCGATAGCATTGAAGCCTGACTATGCCGAAGCCCATAGTAACTTGGGCTTTACGCTTCATGACCTTGGTAAATTAGAAGAGGCAATTCAATTTTATAAAAAAGCAATTGAGTTAAGTCCAAATTTTGCTGCCGCTCATCATAACTCAACTTATACGTTTCTCTCATGTGGAATGTTAAAAAAAGGCTTAAATGAATATGAATGGCGTTGGCAGACGCCTGAGTTGAAATTGCAACAGAGAAATTTTAGATATCCCCAGTGGGATGGTAAAACAACTTTGAAAGATAAGACTATTCTTTTATGGTGCGAACAAGGTATTGGCGATACCATTAACTGGTCGTCATGTTTATCAATTGTAACTTCTCGCGCTAAGCACGTTATCTTAGAGTGTCAGAAGAAGTTAGTTCCATTATTATCACGATCATTTCCAAATGTTGAAGTTAAAGAAGAAAATAGAAGCTTAGACGCAGATAGGGATGACTTCGATTATCATTTACCTATGGGAAGTCTTTATAGACACTTTATAGATGAGATTATAGAGAATGATAAACCAGGTCCACATCTTGTTCCTGATCCAGATCGTGTTAACTATTGGAGAGACCGTCTCAACTTGCTGGGGAAGGGGCCTTACATTGGAATTAGTTGGAAAAGTTCGAATATGTCCGTGAAACGTCTTCCAAACTATTCATCTATATCTGAGTGGTCTGAAGTACTTTCGATACCTGACGTAACGTTTATAAATTTACAGTCTAAGGATTTTGCAGATGACTTATCTAAAGTTAGAGAAGAACTTGGAGTAACGGTTCATAACTTTGATGATTTAGATCAATGGAATAATATAGATGATGTAGCTGCTCTTTGCACAGCAATTGATATGGTTATATGTAATCATGGAACAGTGCCATTAATCTCAGGAGGGGTTGGCACTGTAACTAAACTAGCTAACTGGCGTCAAAGTGCATGGAATAGTATTTTACATAACCCAGTTGGTCCTTCGATTGATATATTTGAAAAAAATACATTAGAGCCGTGGGAAAATGTATTTAGCTTAATAAAACAAGAAATACTTATACTTAATAAAAATTGGAGTTCTTAACGAATAAAATAGCAGTAATTCATGCAAGACCTAGTAGCAAAGGTTTACCTAAAAAGAATTATAAATCTTTTAACTCTAGAACTTTAGTTGAAATTGCATGAGAAAAGTGTCTGGATGATGGTATTTTTGATGAAGTGATTATAAGCAATGATGATCTGTTTTTTGAATAACTTGCAAACTGTAATCAAGTTTAGTTTTTAAAAAGAACGGAAAATTTAGCTAGTGATAATGCAATAAGAGACGTAGTCGTTGATTTTTTCTTTAAAGAAATTCCTTCTTGCGATTCTATTCATTGGGTCAACAGTGTAAGTCCCCTTCAGTCTATAAAAGATACTAAAAATTGTGGCACACGTTTTAGTGATCCTATGTAGTCTGTGTGATGGCTACTAATACTTTATATCAACATTGTTGTATTGGAAATAAACCTCTTAACTTTGATCTCAATTAACCTTTTGAAAAAACACAGGACTTAGAACCCATCCAAAGATATATACAGTTGTATGGGGTTGGAAAGGAAAACTTTTGTAGATTATAGAAGTAAGGGTTTTAATGATTTGTTTCCTGGTAATTTGGCACTTGTAGAAACAAGTGTGCTTGCGGGTATGTTAATTTAGTATGAAGAAGATTTTATACTCTGTTCGAAAATTGAAGAAGTAATTCAAATATTTGAATGATAATTGTGAATTAAAATTTTCGTGTTGTGCAACTAAGAATTAATTGAAGGAATTTAAACACTTAACCATGGTTCACAGATATTTTTGGTGAGCTCGAGAAGATTCGAACTCCTGAGCCCTAGTTTCGTAGTCTAGTGCTCTATCCAGTTGACCCCTTTAAACCCATATTTTCTCACAGATTTATTATTCAATTATTATATATTTTACTGCGTAACTGTGTCAAATCTGTGTCAAAATCTGAGGGTATTTAATTATTACTTAGGAAAAAAGAAAGCAGAACTGAATTTTATTTTCCATTTATCATCTTCTTTAATAAAAATATAAAATGAACTTATTTCTTCAAGTGGTTCATTTTTATCCTTAACTCTCAATGCCTCTTTTAAAACTAAATGTGCTTTTTCTTCATTAATTTCTACAACATCAATACTAAGTGCAATTGTATCTTTATAACCTCTATTTTTTAATTCATCAAGGTTAGAGTGAAACTCGTTAAGTTTTTTTATTTCACCATCGTGAAATCTATAGTTGGGAAAACTTAAATAGTTTTCAACTTCTTTTGTATCTCCTTTTATAAATGCCTTAACATAACTATCATACGCATCCAAAACCTCCTGCTTAAGAATTAACTTATTCATTCTCTAATTCCTCTAGATTATCACCTCTAACTAAATCCAAAACTCTAATTTTTCCAATTTTTGTGATAAGTTCTCTTATTGTTATTCCTTCAGCAGGAATTTTTGGTGGGGTAAGATACTCAGATATTGGTTCAATGGATAAAAATCTTTTTCTTTCTTGAGGATATTTTCTTGAATGAAAAACAGGAATAGTATCAGACTCTAAACAAGCAAATTCTCCCGGATAATCTTGTAAATTAAGGACTGCTAATGGTGGTATTTGAACGTTAAAGTTTTGCTTACAATAATCAGGTTGAATCATAAATACATTATTTTGATAGTTTACGTGGTCAACTGCAAAACAAGAATAGCAATTTTTACAATATATCCTTGTCGAACTTGCATCGCCTCTTAGTTGGGTTACAACCATATTATCAATACCAATATAACTCTTTATATCTGAACGGAAATATACAGAATAGAGTATATCTTTAGGTTTTTTGCCTCCATTTATTTCTGCCCATCGCAATGCCTGTCTACAATCTTCACATGCACACATTACTGAATATTTAGGCAAGGGATCATTTAAAAACAATTCACATGAACCACAAGAACAAGAAATTTTATTTTTTTTATCCATAATAATAGTCTAATCAAAATAGTAACTAAAGGTAAAGAGCAATTGATATTTCTCTCTGGATACAATCTTAGTTTATAGATTAAGATTTGGTTGTCAGTTTAGAGAGATGTTTTAGATTTGATACTTATTACATTTATAGATTATGATTAAGTTATTAAACAAAATTGTAACTATTTCAAAATTGGTGCTGTATACAAATGAACAAATTATTTTTTTATATTGCCATGACATTAAACATAATCATGTTTATCTTTTTTCTATTGATTATATCATTAGGGATAAGTGACGAACTTGCTAGTGACATGGTTGAGAAAACAAGATTATTTTTTGCATTTGGAAAACTTGATCCTTATCTACTATCAGTATTTGGAATATTGTTACCATTTTTAAATATGTATTTTTTGTTTAAAAGTACTAGAAAATTAAAGGAAGAATAATTTTAACGATGAGTTATTTTTGTAATAAATGTGAATACCCATTCAAAACTTTATGGAGATGTAAATATGGACATCATAAAGAGTGGGTGTCTATTTGTTATAACTGTATTAGAGATATCAGAAGTGTAAGGATTAGATTTATCAGTCAGATAGAAAATATCAAAAGAATTATAAGATGTAGATTAAAACTTTCTAATTTAGAATTACCCCTATATAATATAACTTTATAGTCGTAACTATTAACATGGGAGTTCTGTAATGAATGAATTGTCAGATAAAATAGATACTTGTTGCAAAGATACTTGCTGTGCAGATGGTTGTTGTAGTGATGGTTGCAACACTGGTGAGTGTAGTAGTAGTTGTTGCAGTGATGGATGTTGTAGTGAGTCAGTAAACTGCTGCACTGAGTAAAATAGTTTATTTCTTCTTACTCTTCCAAGTGCCACCATATTGATAACTTTCTACAAATACAGTTTTGACTTCTTGCAGACATTTTCCACAGACAAACACCCAATCCTTAAGTTCTTTATATCTACATCGATAAAGGACCTCGTTCTGATATTTGCACTTAAAACAATCCTTAGTTCTGACTCTCATGGTTCTTATATGGTGTCGTTTTAGAGTAAACCAAAAAAGATAAGTAAAATAAAAAGAGAGTCCGAAGACTCTCTTATATCTTAAGGGAGGAAAATTACTTCCATAATAAATGCAATTTTAGTACCTTTTTTATTATAAATATTTTATATTTGTTAAAATAGAGACAAGAACATTTTAAATGAGAAAAGGACTTAAAACATTTTATAAAGTTGTAAGTATAGAAACTCTTTGCTGGGTTTTGTTAATTCTTGGAACTTTATATTTTTTCTAAAAATGAATCACATAAGAAAATCTAATCCAAATAAAAATCAACAACAAAAAAATAATAAAGTAACAACCATACTTAATATACTTTTGAATTTTTTGGAGTAGGGGTAAATTTATCAATATTAATTTATTATAGGGTTGAGATACATAGCAGGATTTATATTAAAAAATATATAACCTTTTAATAAGACTAAAAAACCTGCAACTCCCAAAAAAATCTTAAAATCTCTACTCATAATATTTAACTACCTCTGAAATCTTAAATAATAAAAAAGTGATAAACTAACAATCCTACTAAAACACCCTTGATGAATGATATCCAGGCAACTCCATGATCTGAAACACCAAGTTTTTCTTTCCACCAATCTATTTGTTTTTTTTCCCAGTTAATATAATTTTGTATCATATTTTCACCTCTAATTAGTATACATTTTACTGCCTTACTGTGTCAAATCTGTGTCAAGAACTGAGGGTGTTTGAATGTGTTATTCTTTAAAGTTTTTTGCACATAGTTGATGCTTTTTCTAATGCATCACCTAATCCTACGTTAACCCATTTATTATGTGTTATATCAAAGTATTCTGAAATTTTTGTTTCTTCTGAATCCAAATAAGTAATAGAAATTTCATTATCTTTTGTTAGGTATTTTTTTAAATCTTCTTTTGGTATCCATCCTAAATCAACAGTTGAACGATGCCCCATCAAAAATGGCGAAGTAAATAAAACTTTTGCAATTACCTTTTTCCCCATGAATTTAGTTGTCACATACTTATTCTTAAAATTCACAAGATCAGGGTTTTTAGAGTATGAATAAACAAAAGTAAGAAGATTACCAACGTCACACTTCCCTTTTACAAATCTAACATGCAATCCATCTCCATGAGTAACTTGACCATTTACTGATGCATGTATCGAATTTTTAGTAATATAACTAACTACCCATTCGTTATCTTTATGTTTATCTGCAACTAGATTACTTGTGCTGTCTGAAAATGCAGAAGAATTAAAGATTAAAAGACATAAGATAATAACTAAATTTTTCATAATAACAGTCTAATCAAAATAGATCTGCTGAGTAAAGAGTAATTGATATTTCTCTCTGGATACTATCGTGGTTTATAGATTAGGTTTTGGTTGTCAGTTTTGAGGGGTGGGTGTTCCATTTAAGAGTGGTTTTAAACCTAATGCACCAGATTTAATTTCGTTCTCTAATCTTCTTACAATTGTATCACTATCGTCTGAATTAAAACTGATAAATCTATAAGACAAATTTTCATGGATATATTGCTTAGTTAATTTGTCTAATGATCCTCTTTCAGGTTTGTAATTTTTTTCTTTTAAGAGGTTTGGTATAACAAAGAAATCATGAATATAAACACAAAACTGATCACCACTTCTTATACCAGAAGAATGAGAAATCATTCTAGACAGAGGATTTCTTTTCTCTAATGATTTTTGCAATCCACTAATTCCAATATAAATAAATTGTTCATTAACATCCCATACCGAGTAAATTATTGAACCATTTTTTGGAATGTACTTTCTAGGATCATTAGAAAAACTTATTGGAGTAACGGAAGTATCAAATAATTTTGATACATCATGTCCATCTAAAATATAATTAGTCATCAAGTTAATAACCTTGCTTGTTAGGGATAACTCCTCTTACACCTCCTCTAGGATTTTCAATATCACCTTTTCTTCTGGGAATAATGTGAATATGGAAATGAAAAATAGTTTGCCCTGCATCTTCACCGATATTCATCCCTATATTAAAACCAGTGATGCTTTCATCAGTCAGTGTAAGTTCAGTTTTTTGAGTACTAAGTACAATTGGTATTTCATTATATTCATCTTGATTACACTCAAAGTAACTTACTATATGTCTTTTAGGTATAACTAAAGAATGTAGATGTGTTACTGGATACAAATCTCTAATGACATGAAAGTGTTTATATTCGTTTATTATTCTATCACTTGGTAAATTACAAAAAACACAATTATTCATGAGTTATCTCTGAAAATTTCTTTTGGTTTCCATTTTGCTGGAATCTTATTAACTGCATCTTTATAAAATTTGTTAAGAAATATTTTACGATCATTAATGGTTCTTCCAGTTTGATTTAAAATTGTTTCTCGTAATGGATGATGACTTTCTATGTAATAGTTATTTCTTTTGTTTAAATTTTCTACAAAAATAATCTCTGGTATTTTATCAAATTTACCTAGTGTACCTCTGTTACATTCTTTACATGATAAAACAAGATTCCACACTTGATTTATATTTAAGAACTCACTTGAACTTTTAAGTCTATGTGGAAAAAAGTGATCTACATCACAAGAGTTTTCATATCCTTTTTCAATTTGAATATTCCTTTGACAGTAAAAGCATTTTCCTTTTTGGTAACCGTTTAAACCATCTCTTGAAGAAGTAACATCAATTCTTCTATTCTTGTCATTAAATATGTATAAAACTTCATTTTGTAGATCTGAATTAATTTCTACTAAGTTAGGATTTATCTTCAATGAGATAGCAGTCTCCCAAAGTTTCCATCTTGAGTTTACCTCTAAATTAAGATTTTTCTCTTGTTCACCTTCAAACAATTTATAAAAATTGTCTGTTAATATTATACCCCTATTAGAATTTTTAACATTTTCAAAAAATCTTGGAACTTCACCCCCAGCAACATTGTGAAATGCGTCAAGTACATAAGTGAAACCATGCTTTATAGAATGTTTTTTTAATTCATTATCATTAACTTGGTTTTTATTATATTCACGACAAAAACTTAGAAATTTATTTGACGGTCCAGTATGCTGCTTGTCATTTGTTTTTAGATGATCACAAATATTCAATGCAAACGGTAATGCTAAATCTTCTAGAATGATTTCAGTTTTGTTTTTTGGAATTTCTAATAATGTTTTTGCCAATGAAAATTTATACGATGCAACGTTTCTACCTAAAAGTATTATCGATCTCCAATAAGTTTCTAAAGATGGATTGTGATCTATAAAATTCATAAAATGCTCTAAGTTTATTTTAATTAGTTTAATCTAAACCATTCAATAACGTAAAGAATATTGAATCAAAATTCCCAACTTGGGATATTTCTCTTTGGATACTATCGTGGTGTATAGATTATATGTTAGTTGTCAGTTTCAGAGGTGGATTATTTCTTTTTACTCTTCCAAGTGCCACCATATTGATAAGTACCCTCAAACAAACTTTTAATTTGTTTTAAACAATCTCCACAAAGAAATACCCAATCTTTTATTTCGTCGTATCTACAGCGATATAAGACATCTTTGTGTTCAGAACATTTAAAACATTCTTTTATTCGTTCTCTAGACATGTAGTATAACTTACAAGATTTAGGTCCTTTAACCCATAAATTTTACTGTAGGAGAATAAATAATGAAAAACTTAACAACACCTCAAGCAATACTATGTGGATTTGGATTGGTTGCACTTGCAATTGCATCTATTCCTTATTCATCACAAATAGTTAAACCAGCATATGCAAGTAATGGAGTTAATAAGATTGCAATTTGTAATGAGTATGGAAGTAAATGTGCAACAATGGATAATAGAGGTGGAAACATTCATTTAAGAGTAAGTGATTAAAAATAAGAGTGATAAACTATAATGCAAGTGGAGTTTGTCAGTTTTAGTCAATCACTCTTAATTCTATTTAGACTTCTATGCTGAAACCATATTCTGAAGACTTGTTCTATTCTTTCTCAATGTAGATAATTTTTGTAATTTCTCTTTCACCACAAGTCTTATTCCTTCATTAATAATGGAATTTGCAGAACAATTATCCAGAGTTTTTACTCTTTGTATATCTTCCCAATGTTCATCTTTTACTCTGATTAGATAATTATGTGTGTTCATATAATTACACTCCTTTTTAGATTAATAAGTTTAGTTTGATTTGATGTTGATAGAGATTCACGAAGTTCTCTAAAGAAAGAATAACCAGTATTTCCAGTCCATCTAGGTTTCACTCCAAATCGTAGTTTTTGTTCTTTTGTTTCTTGTTCTTCTTTGAGTTTTTCCAGAAGATTCAGTTTGCGTTTTAGGTTCATTTTAACTCTTTTCTATAGTGATTTGATAATGTGATTATAGTTTACCATATGAGTATTTAGACATACTCAGCAGTCCTTAAATCATCTGCAATAGTATTTATAGGGGTGTATATTTGATATGACTTAGAATGTTACTACTTTACTTTGAACATAAGTTTTGGTTAAATTTTTAATATGTTAAATTTCAAAATTACATCATTAGTATTTTTATTTTTTATATTAATTTTTAATCCTAGTTGGGGTACAGAATTATTACTGTTTGATAATAAGAAATTTTTAGGATGTATGAATTGTGGTGAATATGAAACAGGTTCTATTTGTAATGAATATGGAAATTTTGGCAGTGAATACAATTCGGATAGTATATGGAATGAATATGGTACCTATGGGAGTGAATACTCCTCCAATAGTCCTTGGAATGAATATTCATCGTCTGCTCCCAAAATAGTTGATAGACAAGGAAATTACTATGGACGTTTTTCAATAAACATTTATTCCGGATATTCTCAATCATCAGATTTAGCAAAAATTTATAATTCTGTTGATGGTGATTTAGATAAAGTTAGAGACATATTTTGTAAATAAATTTATTATAAATTCAAATTATTTTTCATAAATATTATTTAAACCTCACATCAAAATCCATAGTTCAAACTACTTGAGGAGATGATTTTGGACACACTTAACCTACTCAAAGGTTAAGTGTTTTTCTTGAGTCTGATGACCAAGTTCACAACATATCAGAAAAACCTATATACATAGGTTGGGTGAGAAGTCCGATATCCCATTCCCCTAATCTATTCCAGTTTGGCACAACGCAATTAGGTTCTTAATCTACTTTAACTTCGGTCAGATATATGATGCAGATATGTTTACTATCATAATCTGTAAGGGTTATTTCTCCCTTGTCCTGCTGGGAATATTTAGACACCATTCCAACTTGGGTGTTTCATAATAAAAACTGGTTACCTTACTAAGATCCGTTCCAATATATAATTGTAACTCAATAGGTTTGTAATCTCATACAATGTAAACTTTAAACACAAGAGGATTATCTTTTTCTTATATTTAATTATTACTATTTATAATATTTATAATTTTGATATTGGATGCAGAAAAAATTTATTTATATAGATCTTCCATTATTCAATTGTTTTGGATTTCCAATAACTTTCTCGCATCTAGTTTTCACTGAAATTACTTTATGTATTTCTTTATATGGAAATTCATAAGTTTTGGAATCTTCTATACATTTCTTATAAGTTTCTTTAGGTAATCTAATCTCAAATGAAGATGGTTCTTTACCTAGACCCATAGTTACAATTATGACTAATACAAATTCGTTCATTTAAACAAATTGAAAATTATGGTTAGAACAACACTAATAATAATACAAGTTACTATTGGAAAAAAATAAAGTTGAATTACCAGACTTAAACATTATATCACCTGGCAACTGCCCTAATCCTAGTTTTTTTATGTAAGGATAGAGTAACCCAATTACTAAAATTACTATTCCTAAAATGATTAAGAGTTTTTGCATAATTACTTAACTATTAAATATATCATAATACACAAAAGAATTGAATTTATGATAATCATGGTTTTAGTTCTGACTTTCTTTTTTAATAGTGGAGTATTCCATCTATTAGCATAATCAAGATCAACATCATCTTTAGCAAATGTTTCTATTAAATCTTTTTCCCTAGTTTTTCTCTTTTTTAATTGTTCTTCATCAGGCAATCTGATTATAAATTTATTAAGATATTTTAAGAATTGACTGAATTTCATGGTTAATCTTTTAAAATATTTGTGAATACTTAGCAATCAAGTTCTCTGGTTTCAAATGAGTATATCTGAATAATTGTCTTACATCCTTATGACCAGATATCAATGCAACCTCTGGAACAGATAATCCCATTTCAAAGAATCTTGATACTGCTTCATGTCTTAAATCATGAAACCTCAATCCCTTGATATTAGATTTGTTTCTGCATCTCTCCCATGCAAGTCTTAGACAGTTTGCAGATATTGGAAATACAAACTCAGATGTTTGTTTAAGATTAGATAGTAATTGTATTGCAGTTTTGGTTAATGGAATATGTCTATCATCCCCATTTTTAGTGACATAGAGTGAGGCAATTCCAGTATCTAGGTTAACATCATTCCATTTAAGTTTAAGTATCTCAGATCTTCTCATTCCAGTTTCAACTGCAAACTGAATGATAGTGGAGATGTATTTATTTCTTTGTTTTTTTGCATAGGAAATAAGAATAGATAGTTCTTCTTCTGATGCTCTTCTAGTTCTAGGTTTATGAGGTGAAGGAAGTTCTATTCCATGAAAAGCATCAAATGGAATTCCGTAATTCCATCTATATGAAGCGAGTCTAAAAATTCTTTTAACTAACATTAATTCAGATTTAATAGTTCCATCCTTAACTACTAATTTTCTGTCTTTACAAAATTGTTCTAAATGACCTTTTGTTAAATTTACAACTTTAATTTCACCCAACCATATTCTTGATAAAAAGTTTAACTTATAAGAAACAATTTTATGACTTTTCAATTGAGGAAGAATTTCAGATTTATATTTGTTAAATAAATCTTTTAACTTTAAATTTTTAATTTTCTTTTCTGGAATTGGTTTAGATTTAAGTTCTTTTTCTAAATTTACTGTCCATTGTTTTGCATCTAATTTAGTTTGAAATGTTTTTGTAAAACTTATCCATCCAGAAATTCTAACTTGAGCATTCCAAGAATTACCTCTTTTTCTTACACATCCCATAATTTGACTCCTTTTACTGTGTCAAATCTGTGTCAAAACTGAGTAATCTCTGGGGTGTGTTTGGTTTCTATTCTTTTAAATAATTGATATTAAAAGAAAGAATGTGGTGCGCTCGAGAGGATTCGAACCCCTGACCCCTAGATTCGTAGTCTAGTGCTCTATCCAGCTGAGCTACGAGCGCACTTTATGAAATGTTTATAATAGTTATCTACATAAATAGTTATAATCAAGTAAGAAAATAAATATTATTTTTGTTAATTTTAGTGTAGAAAATATTAACTTTACATTTATATATAATACATGAGTAACACAAATACATATGACAAATCTTTTCCAGTGTCTTGGGAAGAAATTCACAGAAATAGTAAAGCTTTGGCTTGGCGTTTATCGGAACTGAAGCCTTATAGAGGAATAATTGCTGTTACAAGAGGAGGGCTGGTACCTGCGGCCATAGTAGCTAGAGAACTAGATATCAGATTAATCGATACTTTTTGTGTTTTATCTTATAATCAAAAAACTAAGGGTGAAATAAAAGTTTTAAAAGAATCTAATGTTGCAAATAATGGCGAAGGTTGGCTAATTGTTGATGATCTTGTTGATACTGGTGAAACTATTAAAGCTATAAGATCCAGTTTACCTAATGCGCATTATGCAACAGTATATGCTAAGCCAAGTGGTAGGGAACAAGTCGATACATTCATAACAGAAGTTTCTCAAGATACATGGATATATTTTCCTTGGGATATGGAAATGAAGCCAGCCCCTACAATTTCTGAACGTACACAAAAATAATCATATTGACTAACTGATACAAAGCGTCTAAAACACCCTAAATAATTTGAGAGGCTGTATTTAATACGGGAAAACAATGAAGCGTACATTTCAACCTAGTAATTTAGTAAGAAAAAGAAGACATGGATATAGATCCAGGATGTCTACTGTTGGTGGAAGAAATGTAATTCGTAGTAGAAGAGCAAAAGGAAGAAAAAAGCTCTCAGCTTAAATTTTTTAATTATTTCTATATCTTGTTTGTTAAGTAAATAGCTTATGAGATGGTAAAATGAAACTTGTTACTTTAAAGAAGAGAAGAGATTTTGTTTTATCAAATAAGCATGGGCAAAAAACTCATAATAAAAATTTCATTTTACAAGAGTATTGTAACCCTAATATATCAGATCAAGGACTGATGTTTGGTTTCACAGCAACTAAAAGAATTGGTAATGCTGTAAAAAGAAATAGGGCAAAAAGGAGAATGAGGGCATTAATCTCAAGTTTATTAAAAGAAGATAATATTATGTTTAAAGAAAAATATAGTTATGTTTTAATAGCAAAACAGTCAATTTTAAAGGCTTCCTTTTTTGAGATGCATAATCAATTGAAACAATGTTTGAGTAAATTATGATAAAAAGATTTTTAACATCTTCCTCAATTACTTTAATTGATGCTTACAAGTATATTATTTCACCTTTGTTAGGAAATAATTGTAGATACTTACCCACTTGTTCTGAATACACAAAAGATTCGATAATTAAGTTTGGCTTAAAAAAGGGGATTTGGTTAGGTTTTAAAAGAATTATTAAATGTCATCCATGGGGGAAAAGTGGACATGATCCCATAAAATGAATTATTTAATTCATTTCTTTTAATAAAAAGTACTTTAGGTTAAACAAATATAAAAAATAAGATATGTAATTCTATTAGATATAAATTGAGCGAGAAAAATGAACCCAGAAACAAGAAATTTAGTTGCAGCAATTTGCTTATCTATGGCTGTGCTTATAGGCTATCAAATATTATTTGTAGATACCAAAAAAGATTTATATCAACAAGAAAAAATCGCTAAAGAAAATAATGACACCTCAAACATTCCTTTGCCTGAAAATGTAGGTAATGGAATTATTACATCAGATAATACTGAGCCAACCGAACAAAATAAAACAGTTCCAAGAATTTCAATGGAAAGTCAAGAGGTATCTGGGTCCATATCACTAAGGGGTGCCAGAATAGATGATATTACTTTAACTCAGTATCGAGAATCACTCGAGCCTGAGAGCGATATGATTAAATTATTATTAAAGTCTAATGGTAGGACACCATATTTTATTGAATTTGGATGGAGTAGCCCTGATGGGATAAAAGTACCAAATGGTAAAACATTATGGCAGTCATCAAGTAATATTTTAACTCCTGAAAAAACTGTCACTTTAAAGTGGGATAATGGTGAAGGAATTACTTTTTATCAAGACATAAGTATTGACGATACTTTTATGATCACTGTTAACCAGAGAGTAGAAAATAGTTCTGCTAAGTCAGTTATTTTATATCCATATGGTTTAATTAGAAGAGCTGGTGAACCAGAAACAATTGATTTTTTTGTATTGCATGAGGGTCCACTCGGAGTTTTTGATAGAACATTGTCTGAACAAAGTTATGGTGATTTAACAGAGGCTGGCAAAAAGGGTATTAATATCAAGCCAGAAGAATCAGGGGGTTGGATTGGACTGACTGACAAATATTGGATGACAGCTCTATTACCTGATCAAAACCAGAAATACAATTTTACTTTTAGAAAATTAAGTTCAAATGGTGGGCAATATCAAACTGATTTTTTAGGAAATGCTGTAACTATTTCTGCAAACTCTAAAGGTGAGTTTTTATCAAGGACGTTTGCAGGAGCAAAAAGATTGGCATTGTTTGACGAATATGAACAAAAATTTAATATTCAACATTTTGATTTAGCCATTGATTTTGGTTGGTTTTATTTTTTAACGAAACCTTTCTTTTATGCTTTATCTTGGGCAAATGATTATTTAGGTAATTTTGGATTAGCAATTTTAGCTATAACAGTAATTGTTAAATTATTATTTTTTCCATTAGCAAATAAATCATACAAGAGCATGGCTAAAATGAGAGTGTTAACACCTCAGATTCAAAAATTGAGAGAAAGGGTTGGTGAGGATCGACAAAAATTAAACCAAGAAATGATGAATCTTTATAAAAAAGAAAAAGTGAATCCTGCGGCAGGATGTTTGCCAATTTTAGTTCAGATTCCTGTCTTCTTTGCTCTATATAAGGTTTTATTCGTTTCAATTGAAATGAGGCAAACACCTTTTTTTGGGTGGATTAAGGATTTATCTGTTCAAGATCCAACAAGTATTTTTAATCTATTTGGTTTGCTTCCTTATAGCACATCATTTTTACCAGACTTTTTAAATATTGGTATTTGGCCGTTGTTAATGGGTGTGACTATGTTTTTACAGCAAAGACTAAACCCAACTCCACCGGACCCTATACAGGCAAAAATATTTGCGTGGATGCCAGTTGCATTTACATTTTTATTAGCCACCTTCCCTGCTGGTTTAGTTATATATTGGACATGGAATAATCTGCTTTCAATATGTCAGCAATGGGTAATTATGAATAAGATGAATAAAGAGTCAAAATAAGTAGGTTGAATTCTTGTTATATGATGATCTTGAAATTGAAAAAGCTAGAAAAATATTTTCAGGGGAATGTAAATTCATAGCTGCAGCTCTTGATATAAATGTTATACCTCCCCAAGAAGGTAATGAGGTAGCATTTGCAGGAAGATCTAATGTTGGTAAAAGTTCACTTGTTAATGCCCTTACAAATAGAAAAACCTTAGCTAGAACTAGTCAAACACCAGGAAGAACTAGGCAATTGATATTTTTTGACCTTTTCTATCAAAGTAATAGACTTAGATTAGTTGATCTACCTGGTTATGGTTATGCAAAAGCACCAAAAAAAGATATAAAATCATGGACGTCTCTCACTTTAAAGTATTTAAAAGGTAGACCAACACTAAGAACTGTATGTCTGTTAATTGATAGTAGGCGAGGTATTGGAGATTTAGATAAAACTATAATGAAGGAACTTGATACAGCAGCAGTAAGTTGGGTTTTAGTTCTTACAAAAATTGATAAATTGAGTGAAGAAGAAATAATAAAGGTGAAAGAAAATTCAAATAAAATTATTTCTAAATATACAGCTGCTTTTCCAGAAATAATGGTTACTTCAAGTCTCAAAAATAATGGTATTGAAAATTTAAGAACTTATTTAGCAAGCTTTTCATAAAAAAAGATAAAATAATAATTAAATTCAAAAATATATGATAATAATATTGATATAAATTTTAAACGGTTAAAGCATTGAAAAAAAATAAAGATCAAATTCAATCTGAATGGCTGAAAAAAGCTGATTTACTTACAGAAACTTTACCTTTTATGAAACGTTATGCAAATAAGGTTATTGTTGTAAAGTTTGGTGGAAATGCAATGGGTAAAAAGGAATACGTAAACAGCTTTGCAAAAGATATTGTTTTATTACAACAAGTAGGGATGCTTCCAGTTGTGGTACATGGAGGTGGTCCACAAATAGGTGAAATGTTATCTAAGCTTCAAATAAAAACTGAATTTATAAATGGACTTCGAATAACGGATGAAGCAACAATTGATGTTGTTGAAATGGTTCTTAGTGGAGTAACTAATAAAGCAATAGTTTCATCGATTGCTAATTCAGGTGCAAAATCAGTTGGTATTTCTGGTAAAGATGGAAATTTAATAACTGCTAAAAGACTAATTAAAGTTGATGACAATTCTGACTCTAATGTAGAAAAAGCAATTGATCTTGGATATGTAGGTGAACCAGAAAAAATTGATCCTCAAGTTATTCATGCTTTAATTAATGAAAAAATGATACCTGTAATTGCGCCTGTTGGGATTGGAACCGATGGCTTAACATATAATATAAATGCTGATACGGCAGCAGGTTCTATTTCAGCTGCAATGAAAGCTTCTAGAATGATAATGTTAACTGATGTTGCTGGAGTTCTTGACCAAAACGGTAAATTGATACCAGAATTAACAATTTCAGAAGCTCAAAAATTAATTAAAAATAAAATTGTTGTCGGGGGTATGATCCCAAAAATTAAAACATGCATTGATGCAGTGTTAGGTGGTGCAGAGGCATCTGTAATTATGGATGGAAGAATGCCTCATTCTTTATTGTTAGAGCTTTTTACAGAACATGGTGTAGGAACTATCATTAGAAAAGGTACTAATTAGTTTTTATTTTTATGAAATTATTTTTGAATAATAAAGATACCATAGACTTTAATGAGCAATATGATCATTGGATTTTTGACTTAGATAATACAATTTATGATTTTAATTTAGGTTTGTTTACTAGAGTCTCTTCAAGAATGACAGAGTACATTAAAGATTTTTTTGATCTAAATGAGGTTGACGCTCTCACACTTCAAAGAAATATGTATAAAAAATATGGTCTAACCTTAAGAGGTTTAATGATCGAAAAAAAAATTGACCCAGAGCCATTTCTTAAATTTGTACATGATGTAGATTTTAGTGAATTAGATGAGGATATTACACTTAAAACATTACTAGGTAAAATTAAAGGCAAGAAATCAATTTACACTAATGCAACATTTCAACATGCAAAAAATATATTAAAATCAATGGGAATATTTGAAGAATTTGAGATTATTTTTGACATTAAAGATGCAAATTATATAGCCAAACCAGATCCTAACTCTTATCTTATGATGAAAAAAAAACTTGGTCTTAATGATAGTAATATTTCTAAAAGTATTTTTTTCGAAGATACAGCTAAAAACTTAAAGCCTGCTAGTGAATTAGGAATGAGTACTGCATGGATTGAAAATGATTTTAACAGAAAAGAAGCTAATACTTTAAGAGAATATATTAATTTCACTGGATCAGACTTAAAATCTATTTTAAGTAATATGTTAAAATTTGAAAAAAGGTAATTTGTTTTAATTTAATTGAAGGGATCATCATGGATATAGAGAATATGAAGTCAGTTATAGAAAGAGTTTTCGATAATAATGAAGATATTAATCCAAATACTACTGGTGAAATTAGAGACTCTATTGAAACTGCTTTAGATTACCTAGATAATGGTAAATTAAGAGTAGCTGAGCCGTTGGGAAATAGTAAATGGCAAGTAAATCAATGGCTTAAAAAAGCTGTTTTATTATCTTTTAAGATAAATGATATGGACGTAATTTCCGGAGGACCAAAAAGTCAAAACACTGGTCCAGCTAATTGGTGGGACAAAATTCCCTCTAAATTTTCAGGATGGAGTAAAGAAGAGTTTAAAAAAGCTGGTTTTAGAGCAGTCCCTGGAAGTGTGGTAAGACATTCTGCTTATATTGCACCTAGTGTTGTATTAATGCCTTCATTTGTAAATATTGGTGCTTATGTTGATAGTGGGAGTATGATTGATACTTGGGCAACTGTCGGATCATGCGCACAAATAGGTAAAAATGTTCATATTTCGGGTGGTGCAGGTATTGGGGGTGTTTTAGAACCTGTTCAAGCAGGACCAGTCATCATTGAAGATAATTGTTTTATTGGAGCGAGATCTGAAGTAGCAGAAGGTGTTATTATCGAAACAGGAGCGGTTTTATCAATGGGAGTGTTTATTGGGGCATCTACAAAAGTTATTGATAGAAATACTGGAGAAATATACGTTGGAAGGGTGCCTGCATATTCTGTGGTAGTTCCAGGTTCTCTTCCTGGTAAACCGTTAACTAATGGCTCCCAAGGACCAAGCTTATATTGTGCCGTAATTGTTAAAAAAGTTGATGCTCAGACACGTTCAAAGACATCTGTAAATGAACTTTTAAGAGATTGATTAAGGCCTTTTATGTCTAATGTTTTAAACCCAGTAGAGTTAACTTCAGCTCTAATTAAATGTAGAAGTATAACTCCAAACTCTGCAGGTTCTATAGATTTAATTATTTCATATTTAGAACCTATGGGATTTACTTGCACAAAAATCGATTTTGGACAAGGCGATGAAAAGGTTGAAAACTTATATGCAAGATTTGGTTCATTAGAACCAAATATTTGCTTTGCAGGTCATGTGGATGTTGTTCCTAGTGGTGATGAACAAAGTTGGTCCATAGATCCTTTTGGTGGGGAAATTAAAAAAGGAAAAATATGGGGAAGAGGTGCTGCAGATATGAAATCTGGGATAGCGGCCTTTATAGCGGCTGTGTCAGAGTTTATGGAAATAAACAAGAATCTAAAAGATTATGGTAGTATCTCCTTTATAATTACAAGTGATGAAGAAGGAAAGGCCATAAACGGCACAAAAAAGGTAGTTGAATGGCTTATAAACAAGTCAGAAAAAATTTCTGGTTGTCTTGTTGGTGAACCAACTAATGTAAACCAAATGGGTGATACAATTAAAATTGGTAGAAGAGGAAGTTTTACTGGCTCTTTAATTGTGAGAGGTATTCAAGGTCATGTTGGCTATCCTGATTTAGCAGAAAATCCAATAAACTCACTTTTAAAAATGCTAGAGCCTTTTACAAAAATATATTTAGATAAAGGAACTAATGAATTTCAACCTAGTTCTGTAATGATTACTACAATTGATGTGAATAATGATGCAAGTAATGTTATTCCTGGGGAGGCAAAGGCAAAATTTAACATAAGATTTAATACCTTACATTCTGTTGGTTCGCTAAAATCCATGCTAAAAAACCAGTTTGATGCTATTACTACAAACTATGAGTTTGATTATTTTTGTAATGCTGAACCTTTCCTTACAAGTGATGAAGAGCTTAAATCAACTCTTCAAAATGCAATCAAAAAAGTTGTAAATGTTTATCCCGAAAAATCTACAACAGGCGGCACTTCAGATGCAAGGTTCATAACAAAAATATGTCCTGTAATAGAGTTTGGTTTGGTAGGAAAAACAATGCATAAGATAGATGAAAATGTTGAAGTTGATGATATTATGAAGTTAACAAGTATTTATAATAAATTCCTCCAAAATTATTTCAGAGTTGAAAAAAATGATTAAATTTCCTCCAAATCCTTTTGTAATAAAAGATGGTTTTTTTTCTGCTTTTCAATTCATGTCGAAAAAAGGTAATTCTTCTCAATTATTCAACTTAAATTTAAATGGTTTTTGGGATAGTTGTTGGATAGTTTTTTTTGTGAATGCAGTTGTATCAACTTTAGCTTCATATGGAATTAAAGCGAATATTGATGGTGATATTCAAAGTGGAATATTACCTAGATTACTTCTAATTACAATCATAGACATTTGTTTATTCTCAATCTTAGTCAACACAATTTTTGAAAAGATTGGGAAGGGTGATAAGTTCTACAAATTTATTATACCATTTAATTGGATACAATCTTTTCAGGCAATTTTAATGTTAAGTTTTGCTGTATTAGGTTTGATTTTACCTCCATCAATTTTTGTGTTTTTTGGTATTATGGTCGTAATTTGGGTTACGTTTTCTTTATGGCGCATTGGAAAAGAAGAAGTTGGTTTGACTGGTTGGGGAGCCACCGGCATGCTTTTTTTATCAGTTATTATTGAAGCAAGTTTAGGAATGTTTTCACGTTCACTTTCAATGACAATTTGATTCAATTATACTGACTGCTGTCATAAATTATTGGCCACTTGTCATCAAGTAAATTACTAGGATATTCTACTTTTTCAAGATATAGACCTTCTGCTGGAGCAGTGGGCCCTGCGAGATTTCTGTCTTTACCTTCAAGAATGTTTTTTATGTTGTTAGGTTTTAATGTTTCGTCACCCACTTTGTAAATTGTTCCTACAATAATTCTTACCTGACTATGTAAAAAACTTTTTGCGGATACATTTATTATTATTTCATCACCTACACACGATAGTGATATTTTGTCTAACGTTCTTATGGGAGATTTAGCTTGACAGTTTATAGTTCTAAAACTTGTAAAATCATGCTTCCCAATTAAGTGTTGAGCTCCTTCTTCCATTAATCGAATATTTAACTTTTTCCTTGAATGCCATACTTTTCCTTTTTCAATACTAGGTGGTGCGGCACGACATAAAATTCTATACTTATAATGACGTTTTGTTGCGCTGAATCTGGCGTTAAACTCTGGTTCAACGTGTTTACTAGAAACTACTCTAATATTAGATTTCCTTAAATGCGAGTTGAAAGCAGAGATTATATAAAATGGATGTTTAGTTGTTAATTTATGATTTTTTGGAAGATTTATATGAGCTACTTGTCCAAGGGCATGAACTCCAGCATCAGTTCTACCAGAACCTTGAATTTCAAATTCTTGATTAAAAATATTCTTAGCAGCTTCTTCTAAACTGCCTTGAACAGAAATTCCTTCGTTTTGCTTTTGCCAGCCAACTAAGTTACTGCCATCATACTCAATTAGTAAAGCAAATTTGACAGTCTTATTAATTTCCAAATTTTTCACCAATACTTATTTTTGTTCCATTTAGAAAATCTTTGACAGACATAATGTTTTTCCCAGATTTTTGTAGGTATTTAATCTCTAACGTTGATTTATTTCCGCACGCTACAATTATTTTGTTGTTACATTCAATTATTGTACCTGGTTCAAATTGATGACTATCTTTACAAATTTTGGTTTCAACAATTTTAATTTTAAAACCAGATAAAAATGTATAAGTTCTTGGAAAAGGGTCAAAAGCTCTTACTTTGTTAAAAATATTAATTGAGGGCAAACTCCAGTTTATAATAGCCTCATCTTTAACAATTTTATCTGCATATTTAACACCATCCTCCTTTTGCTTAATTGGTACAACTTTGCCATCAATATATTCTTTTATTGTCTTCACAAGCATTTCAGCCGTCAAATTAGATAATTTATCATGAATGGTTTTAGAAGTATCACTAGGATTAATATTTATTGATTTTGAAGATAGTATTGGCCCAGTATCCATACCCTTTTCCATTAACATTATACATGAACCAGTAGTATGATCACCTGCTTCTATAGCTCTTTGTATAGGAGCAGCACCGCGCCACCTTGGTAAAAGGCTAGCATGACCGTTAATGCAACCAAATTTGGGTGATAGCAAGAACTTTTCAGGTAGAAGCAAACCATATGCAACAACTACAACTAAGTCTGGGTTCAGTTTTTCAAATTGAAGAAACACATCATCCTCTTTTAAAGTTGAAGGGGTAATGGTTTTTAAATTTAATTCTTTTGCAGCTTTTTCAACTGGGGAAAGTTTTGTCCTCATACCTCTTCCACTAGGGCGAGCAGGTTGTGAATAAACAGCAACTATATTATAATTTTTCTCAATAAATTTAAGGCTGGGGACAGCAAAATCTGGAGTTCCCATAAATATTATATTCAACTAACCCTCGTTTTGGTAACATTTTAACTTTTAGAGTATCCTTTGATAGCTTTTTTAAGAATTATCTCTCTTTTTAATTTTGATAGATGATCAATAAAAAGAATGCCATTTAAATGATCTATTTCATGTTGAATACAAGTTGCTAACAATCCATCAGCATCAATGATTTTCTTTTTTTTATTTTCATCTGTATACTTTACTTTTAAGGATGATGGTCTTTTTATTTTTGCATTGTATCCAGGTATGGACAAGCAACCCTCTTCCCTTTCTTCAAGATTTTCACCTAAACTTATTATTTCTGGGTTAATCATTTTAATTGGATTAGGGTCAATTTGTTCATCCTTCATTTTTTTATTATATTCTTCTTCTGATATTTTTTGGGTTTCAAACTTTGTTTTTCCACAATCCATTACAATTAATCTCTTATCAATTGCTATTTGTGTGGCAGCTAAACCAATACCATTTGCGTGATACATAGTTTCCATCATATCATCTAAAATGGTTAAAATATTTTCATCAATAACTGTTACAGGTTTAGCAGTAACTTTCAAAAAAGGATTAGGTACTTTAATAATTTCTCTTAGGCTCATTTAGCAAAATCCTTATGTATTTTATGCTAGTTAATTTAAAAACAATTTGTAATATTATATTATCTTAATATGGAGACAAAATGGATTTAAAATATTTAGTTATATTTATCATTTCTTTAATTATACTCTCAATCATAATTTTTTTAATATGTAAATTATATTTTGAAAATAAAAATAAAAATATTAATACACCTTTAAATCATGAATTAAACCAAATTACTGAATTAAAAGGAGCGGTGTCTCAATTAAGCAGTAGCATTGAAGAGAGATTAGGTAACTTTGGGACCTCTATTGGTAATAGTCTTACACAACAAACTCAAAATACACAAAAATCTCTTATGGAGATGCATGAGAGATTAGCAATTATTGACAGAGCTCAAGAGAATATTCATTCATTATCAACTCAGGTCAATGACCTGCAAAATATTTTGTCAAATAAACAACTCAGAGGAGCTTTTGGCGAGGTTCAACTTGAAAATATAGTTAAAGATGCACTTCCTCAGAATGCATACCAATTTCAATATACATTACTATCTAATACTAGAGTTGACTGTATTGTAAAAATGCCGCAACCACCTGGTTCAATTTGTATAGATTCAAAATTTCCACTAGAAGATTATAAAAAATTTGCAAATTCTTCAAATGAACAAGAAAAAAAAGATAATTTAAAATCATTTCATAATGCAGTTCAGAAGCATATTAAAGATATTGCTGATAAATACATTTCACCAGGTGAAACAGCAGACTCAGCTATAATGTTTCTCCCAAGTGAATCAATTTATTCAGAAATTAATATTAGGTTTCCAAGACTAGTTAATGAAAGTAGAAATAAAAAAGTTTATATGGCAGGTCCTGATAATTTAATGCTGCTTTTGCATACCGTTAGAGCTATATTAAGAGATGCCACTATGAGTCAAACTGCAGGAAAAATACAAGTTGAAGTAGATAAGTTAACTAATGATTTAAATTTATTAGCTGACAGAATTTTAAAGCTTGATAAGCATTTTGACTTGGCAAGAAAAGACCTAGATGAAATCAAAATTTCACATAGAAAAATTGAAAATAGAGGTAACGCGATAACATCTATTGATGTTAGTGACAAAAAAAAATTGACTGAATAAATTATAATTTGTTTCTAGCTTTTAAAGCTTGCGCAATTGTTCCATCGTCTAAAAAGTCTAATTCTCCACCCACTGGTAATCCATGTGCTAATCTTGTGATGTTAATATTAAATTTACTCAATATTTCTGCTAAATAATGTGCGGTTGTTTGTCCATCAAGTGTGGCTGAGATTGCAATAATTATTTCTTTGATAGATTCGTTTTCCAATCTTTTTTCTAAAGAAGCAATATTAAGTTGTTCTGGATTGACACCATCTATTGCTGACAAAACACCACCTAATATGTGATATTTCCCACTATAAACATTTGATCTTTCTAGTGCCCATAAATCTGCAACAGTCTCAACTACGCATAACAAGTTTTGATTTCTTGAAGAATCTTTGCAAATTTGACAGATTTCATTTTCATCTAAATTACCACATTCGACACAACTTCTTATGTTATTAGCTACTGTATTCAAATCTTCAATAAGTGGTAATAGTAATTTTTCTTTATCTTTTAATAAATGTAAAACAACCCTTCTGGATGATCTAGGACCTAAACCAGGTAGTTTTGAAACTTTTTTTATTAGTTTTTCTAAATATTGTTCAGACATTTTAATATTCCAAATATAATTTAATTTGATTTTTTATCATCAATTGAAGTTATCTCAGCCTGAGGAAAATGTTTAAATACCTCTGCAAAATGAGGATTTGTTTTTATTTGTTCTTTCTGCTCATTCAATTTAATATTCTGTTTTTCAACTATAGTTTTTTCTCCATCTTCCTCAGAATGAGTAACATTCCATTTATTTTTTGTTATTTTTTCTAAGGTGGAAGATAAGTTTTTCAGAATTTCTGTATCAGATTTGAATTTTAATCTTAGCTTTATATTAAGTTGTTCAAAAGATATTAAATGAACATTATTAATTAATTGAGCATGGAGCAGGGACTCTCTGTTTTTTAAAAGTAAATCTAGCATATCTTCAAAGGATTCAGGATTTTTGAATTTTTCTAATTTTTCATCATTATTAACTATTACTTCTTTATTTAACTTGTCTTGAGAATCTGGTGCCTCAGACACTTTAGTTTGATCATTATATGATTTCTCTTCTTTATAATTAGTAAAATTATCTTTAACTGCTTTTTCTTTAGAGTTTGGTGTCTCAGAAATTTTAGTTTGTTTATTTTCTGATTGAGTGTTTGTTTGCTCTGACATTTTTTCTAAAAATTGACTTGGATCTGGAAGTGATGATCCATAGCATAATTTTATTATCGCCATTGAACCAGCTTGTTCTTCATTGGGGGCATATTTTAATTCTTCAATACTCTTAATTAGAATTTGCCATAATCTTACAAGTTTTGGTAATCCATTTGTAGAAATTCCAGAAATTTTTTTTTGCATGGACTCAATCATATTAGTGTCTGATTTAATAACATTAATTTTTGATGCTAAATGACTTATTTCCAAGAGGTTTGATATTATTTGAAGTGGTTGTACACCATTTTGTAAAATGTCATCATAAACTTTTAAAGCTTCGCTACATTGATTTGATAAACATAGCTCAAACAATTCAATGTTTTTTTCATAACCATTTAATCCAAGCATATTTAAGACTGTTTGTTCCTTAATATCATCTCCACATAGAGATGCAGCTTGGTCTAGTAACGATAAAGCATCTCTTACAGATCCTTCGCTTGCTTTACAGATATGTGAGATAGAATCATTCTCAAAAGAAATGCTTTCATTTTGACAAATATTTTTTAAATGATTTGACAATGTTTTTAAATCAACTCTTTGAAGATCAAATTTTTGACATCTTGAGATTATTGTTGCAGGTATTTTTTTAATTTCAGTTGTTGCAAAAATGAATTTCACATTTTGTGGAGGTTCTTCTAAAGTTTTTAAAAGAGCATTAAATGCTGCGTTAGACAGCATATGAACTTCATCTATAATGTAAACTTTGTATCTTGCATTATTTGGTGAATATATAACTGAGTCAATTATTTCTCTTATGCCATCTACTCCTGTTCTACTGGCAGCATCAACCTCGATGACATCAAGAAAATTTCCATTATTTATAGATTGGCACGGTGAGCAATTATTACAAATTTCAAAAGATGGATCTTTTTTGCTACCATCACCAATGCAATTCAATGCTTTAGCAATTATTCTTGCAGTAGTAGTTTTGCCGACACCTCTTATGCCAGTTAAGAGAAACGCGTGTGCTAATCTACCTTTGTTCAGAGCATTATTAAAAGTTTTTACTAATGTATCTTGACCAATTAATTCACTGAAATCATTTGGTCTATATTTACGAGCTAAAACTCTATAATTGTTTTGTTCATTAATATTATTTATTTGATATCTCGTTTTTAATCGCTAAAACGAAGGGCCTCACAACCCGCTATCATTGTTACGGCTGCTTCCTTTCGGACCTGACCGGATTGGCAAGAATTACGTCCGTGTGACCCTTCACAAATATATATGTTATAAATAATAACAATATGCAAGAATTTCTGTATTTTTGAATTAGTTTTTTCTAGCTCTAGAATAAGTGCCAATAATTTTTACTGAACTAGGTTCACTGTAGAAATACATTTCTTCTAGAGCGTTTTGCATAGGTTTTGTATCGGGATGACCTTCTGCATCAACATAAAATCTTGCTGCATTCATTTCTTTGCCGCCAATATAGCTTTCAAGTTTAGTGAGATTAATTCCGTTAGTGGCGAACCCACCTAATACTTTATATAAAGCAGCAGGAACCGATCTAACCTCAAATATTATAGTTGTTACAGGAATTTGGATGTCAACAGATGGTTTTTGAGGGTCTTTAGCCATTATTAAAAATCTAGTTGTATTATGTTCTGCATCCTCAATGTTATTTTTCAATATTTGTAAGTCATAAATTTTTGCTGCCATGTTTGAAGCGATTGCTGCAATTTTAGGATCTTCTAGCCTTGAAACTTCTTCAGCAGCTCCAGCAGTATCTATATGTTGTATCGGGATCAGGTTATGTTTTTTTATGAATTTTCTACATTGAGCAAGCCCTTGTGCATGACTTTTTACATATTTTAAATCCTCTAATTTAGAAGTTTTAAGTCCAAGTAATTGATGATTTACTCTTTGAAAATGTTCACCAACAATAAACAAGCCACTTTCTGGTATTAAATGATGGATATCCGCCACTCTTCCAGCCAAAGAATTTTCAACAGGGACCATTGCGTAGTCTGATTCACCATTTTTGGTAGAGTTAAGCATGTCTTCAAATGAAGCACATGCTAGAGTTTTAGAGTTAGGAAAATAAGCTTCACATGCCATATTAGAATATGCGCCAGCCATACCTTGAAAAGCAATTATAAGTTTACTCTTATCATTCATTTTTAATCTCTAATTTTTTTTGATTTAATTTATTATATGAATAACTAATTTAAGTCTTTAAAATAATTTTCTGCTTTCTTTAAATCTGATTTAGTATCCACTCCAATTGGGTGTTCAGAAGTAATAATTGTGTGTATCTGCATTCCTGATTCTAGTGCTCGAAGCTGTTCGAGTTTCTCTGATTTTTCTAGTGGAGAAGGTTTTAGTTTTACAAATTTTTCTAAAATATCTCTTCGCCATGCATAAATTCCGATATGATGCCAAATATTTTCACTTCCAGTTGGAATACATGCTCTACTAAAATATAATGCTCTTCCAACATCGTCCACTTTTGGATTATTTTTTGTGAAAGTTGTTGCTACTTTCACTACTGACGGGTCATCAAACTCATCTGGAGAGGCTTTAACAATTACTGTTGTAATTTCCTTTAATGGATCATTAGCAACCTGAGCTAATTTTTGAATTAAATTTCCTGAAATATTTGGAAGGTCGCCTTGAAGATGAATAATATTTTTATATTTTTTTTCATGATCAAATTTTTCAAGAGCTTCTAATATCCTATCTGATCCACTTTCATGTTGATGAGAAGTCATTAATGCAGTTCCACCATATTCATTAACAGTTTTAAAAATCAACTTGTCATCAGTTGCAACAACAACTGGAGCATTTAATTTTGTGTTTTTTGCACAATTGTATGCATGAATTATTAATGGGATACCATTTATCTTAAGTAGTGGTTTATTAGGTAGTCTCGATGAACCTAACCTAGCAGGTATCATAATTATAGTATCAGTATATTCCATTTTTAGGCTCCGTGAATCATCTATAATTATATTTAAAGTTTCTTGGAAATAATTTATTACCCTTTTTGACTTTTATACTTGAAGAAAGCATTTCTTGCATGTAAATAATTATTAAATGAGATTTTTTTTATGGATTAATTTATGGATGCATTAAGATTTAACAAGATAGCAGCAGCTTTATTATCAGGTGTTTTGTTGATAATGGTTTTTGGAAAAATTGGTAATTTACTTGTTAATCCAAATACTGAAGTTTCAAATGCATATCCAATCGAAGTTCCAGAAAAAGCTGAAACAAAAATAAAAGAAACCAAAGAAATAGTTGTTGAACCTATACTTGCTCTTTTAGCTAATGCAGATATAGATAGTGGTCAGAAAATTTCTAAAAAATGTGTTGCTTGTCATGGATTTGATGCTGGAGGTTCAAACAAAGTTGGGCCTAATCTATATAATATCGTTAACAAAGATCAAGGTAAAGCTGACTATGCATATTCAAAAACACTTGCGTCATTATCTGGGAAATGGACTTACGAAGAGCTGAACAAATTTTTGTATAAACCAAAACTATTTTATAAAGGTACTAAAATGAATTATGCAGGTTTATCAAAAACAAAAGATAGAGCTGATCTAATTGCTTGGTTAAGAACAAAGAGCGATAGTCCTGTGGCCTTGCCATAGATAAAATACAAATGGACAGAAATTCCTTTTGAAAAGGTCCCTTTTATGAATGAAGCTGAATTTATTGAAATTTCAGATTTTATAAATTTATTGGCTGATCGTTCAAAAGTCATAACTTTAGAAGGTTTTAACTCAAATCTAACTCTACAAGTTAAAGATGATGGAAGCCCTGTAACAGACTATGATATAAATTCTGAAAAAATATTAAGAGAGATTATATCAGCTAAATTTCCCAATCATAATATATTTGCTGAAGAGATGGGATTTACATCAAATAATTCAGATTATACCTGGATAATTGATCCAATAGACGGTACTCGTAGCTATGTTATTGGAAGGCCTTTATGGGGCACATTAATATCACTTGCATTTAAAGGTGAACCAATTATTGGCATGGCTGATTTTCCTGCCCTAGATGAAAGATGGATTGGTTATAAAAATAAATGTCTACTTAACAACGTAGCTTTTAAAAAAAATTATAAATCCATCGCAAGCATATCTGAAGCAACAGTTGGCTCTACAGGGCCACATTTATTTTCTGAAATTGGTAAACATAAATATGAAACTTTGATAAAAAATTCCAAGTATCATGTTTGGTCAGGAGATTGTCATAATTATTGTTTGGTAATCAAAGGAGGCTTAGACTTAATAGTTGAAGAAGGTCTTTCTTCATATGATATCTTGCCATTGATACCTATATTAAAAGCAAAAGATATTATTGTAACTGACTGGAAATCTAAAAAAATTAATCTTAAGAATGATTTATTCAGCAAGTACTCTGTAATAGTTGCAAGAGATAAGAATATTTATGACACAGCAATTAATTACATGAATCAATTTAAAATTTAACTTTTTGAACAATATTTTATAATCATATTCACAATATTCCTTAATCCCATAGCCTCACCGCCCACAGGGAAACCTGGCCGTGATAAAGTATTCCAAGCCATCAGATCAACATGTGCCCAATTTGTTTTTTTATCTATAAATCTATTTAGGAATAATGCTGCAGTTATTGCACCACCTGTTCCAGATGATCCTGTGCTGCTTATTGTATTATTATTTTTATCAAGTTGTTTATTATAAGGTTTAAATAAAGGTAATCTCCACATTGGGTCAATTTGTTTTATACCTTCATTTATAATATCTTCTCCTAAATTATCATTGTTTGTAAATAATGCAGGTAATTCTGTACCTAAAGCCACTCTTGCAGCTCCCGTTAAAGTAGCGAAATCTAGAATAAAATCACTTTTTATTTTGCTTTCTTGACAATAAGTGAGTGCGTCTGCAAGTAATAATCTCCCTTCCGCGTCTGTATTACCAATTTCAACTGGTGTTTGGTTTCTTGAATAAACAACATCTAATGGTCTCATAGATTTTTCAGAAACAGCATTCTCAGCAAGTGGTAAAATCACTCTTAAGTTAACAGGACAATTTATGGACATTAATGCATAAGCTATGCCCAAGACTACTGCACTACCACCCATATCTTTTTTCATTAATAACATACTATTGGAGGGTTTTATATCCAAACCACCACTATCAAAAGTAACTCCCTTACCAACCAAAACAATATTAGGATAATTGTTTTTTTTACTTTTATTCCATTGAAGATCAATGAGCAAAGGTTTGTTTTCTGAAGATCTACCAACAAAGTCTACTAAGGGAAAATTCTTTTCTAGTTTATTGTCCTTATATGTTAAAATTACAGGTGAAAATTTTTTAAATGAATTTTTAATTACTTTTTCGTAGTTAAGTGGGGTTAGGATGTTTGGTGGTAAATTTATTAAATCTCTTGCTAGGAAAATACCTCGTATTTCTGCAAAACACTTTTCTAATGAATTTTTTGAAACTTCTTTTTTACATTGAGACAAGCACAGGGACTGCTTTTCGTGAGTTTTTTTATTTATTTTTTTTATGGAAAAATTATAGAATGCTAACCCCCATCCTAAAATAAAGTTTAACTTGTCAAAGTTTTCAAATTCGTCAACAAATTGAACACTCCATTTTCTTTTTGGAAGTTTCTGTGATAGTTTAGCTGCTTGGTCAATTAAGCTTTCTTTTGGCTCATGGGATTTTTTAATTATCGCAATTGCTCCACCAAGAGCAAATTCCTCATCAGGGAAAAATCCAAAATTCTGCGTTTCTAGTACAAAGCTTGTTTTTAAAAATTTTTTTTGTTTTTCGGATATTAACTTAGTTGAATTTAAATTTTTTATATCGTTAAAAAGATAAAGAGGAATTGATTTGATTTTTCTATTTTCGCAAAATCCATTTATAATCTCATTAAAATTATATACCATTATTTAATTACCTCGTAATAAAATTTAAAATTATAACATTACTCTCAAAATATGGTATTTCTAAATTAACAAAAAAGTTTAAGAAATGAATAGTATTTTAGAATTTTCAGAATTTTTAAAAAAATTAAAAAAATTAAATTATTTAATTTTAGGTTCCTTGATTATTTTAATAATTCTAGCTCTTTTCTCTGGGCAATACTCAATACCTCCTATAGACCGGGATGAAGCCCGTTTCGCTCAAGCTAGCAGTCAAATGATTCAAAGTGGTGATTATGTAAATATTAAATTTCAAGACGAAATTAGAGCCAAGAAACCAATTGGCATTTATTGGCTTCAAGCGTTTTCAGCAAAAATATTTGGTCAGGAAGATATTGGTTCTTATAGAATACCATCTTTATTAAGCTCTATTATAACACTAGTTTTTGTTGGTTTAATAACTAGGTTGATTTTTCCGCTTTATCAGACCCTTATCGTAACATTATTATTTGCATCATCAATTGTATTTATGGGAGAAGCTCATCTTGCCAAAACTGATGCTACTCTATTGTGTTTAATCTGTGTTCAGCAATATTTTTTACTCAAAATTATTTTACACCAAGAAAATACTTTCAAATTAAAATACCTGTATCCAATAATAGTGTGGCTGACTTTTTCTTTTGGGGTTTTGGTAAAAGGTCCTATTTCAATAGCTATACTATTTCCTACAGTTATTGCCTTTTCTATAATTCAGAAATCTTTGAATCTGATAAAATCTTTAAGACCCATTATAGGTTTTTTAATATGTACTTTAGTTATTCTACCATGGTTTTTGGCGATTGATGAAGAAACAAATGGTATGTTTTTACAAAAAGCTTTTCAAGAAGATTTTTTTAGTAAATTGGAAAGTGGTCAAGAAGGACATGGTGCGTTGCCAGGAACTCATTTATTAATACTATCAATTTCAATATGGCCTATTGCAACTTTTCTACCTTGCTTGATTTTATTTAGTTTACAACATAGGAATAATGTAGTTATAAAATTTTTAATGTGTTGGATTTTACCATTTTGGGTTGTTATCGAATTAATTCCAACAAAACTTCTTCATTATCCACTTCCAGTTTTGCCAGCAATTACAATTCTAGCAATAGGAGGACTATTGCAGTTTAAGTCTAATATCAAAAAAATAAAAAGTGCTTTAGTTAGAAAAATTACCTATATGTCTTCAATTTTATTTAGCTTTGGAGGGATTGTTTTAAGTGGAGGAATTTTTTACATTTCTTCTGAGTTTAATATTGAAAACGATAATATTTTAACATTTTTTACAATTTTTCTTGTCTTAATTGCGATTGTTATTTTTCTTTTCTCCCATACTTTGATTTTTAATTTCAAAAATTTATACCTAGATATTAGTAAAAGTTTTTACAACATTTTATTGGCAATCATTGCTCTTGCATCAATTTTTAATATTATTAATTATAACTTTGTTTTACCTAAACTAGATTATTTACATCCAAGTAATGCAATCATAAAAAAATTAAAAAAAGTTAAGGCTGATGCAGTTGCCTCTTCAGGCTATCATGAACCAAGTCTTGTTTTTTTATTAAATGGTGATGTTTTATTATCTGATCCTCATGAAGTTGCAATTTTTATGGCAGAGGGTAAAAACAATGTAGCATTAGTAGAAAAAAGTGACCTAAAACTATTCTTAGAAACAACTAATGATCTAAATTTAAAAATAAAAGAAATATCTATAGTAAGAGGTTTTAACATAGCTAAAGGAAGGCATGTAGAAATATACATTTTTCAAAATCAATTGTTTGACCTAAGTAATTAAAATAGTTATTGATTTCTATACATTAAATTATTGCAATACTAAACATGTCCAAAACAACTGAAATATCTGTGGTTATTCCTGTTAAAAATGAAGCAGGAAACATTGATAGCCTAGTAAGTGAAATTCATAAGTCATTAAAAAAGTTTAGTTACGAAATAATATACGTAAATGACGGATCAGACGATAATACCGAATTAGAATTGAAAAATAATATGAAAAATAACAAAAAGTTAAGGGTTATTAGTCATGAAAACAGTCAAGGGCAATCTGCAGCTTTAAGAACAGGTATTAAAGCATCAAATTCAACACTAATAGCAACTTTGGATGGAGACGGTCAAAATGATCCATCAGATCTTCCAAAAATGATTGATGCGCTCAAGAGCTGTAAAGATGAGTTAGTATTAATTGGCGGAGTTAGAGTAAATCGTAAGGATAGTATTACTAGGTTATGGGCATCATCCTTTGCAAAATATTGTAGATTTATTTTGCTTAAGGATACTCACCCAGACTCAGGTTGTGGTATTAAAGTATTTCATAAAGAGTTATTTTTAAGACTTCCTTATTTTGACCATATGCACAGATTTTTATCAGCTTTAGCCTTACGTGAAGGGGCTAATGTTTTAAAATTTAATGTTAAACATAGAGAAAGATTATTAGGGACTTCAAATTATACTAATTTTGGAAGATTCCTTGTTGGCCTTTTTGATGTGCTAGGCGTAATCTGGCTAAGAAATAGAATGCCAAAAAATACTTCCTTTAAAGAGATTTTAAAATAATTAGGAATTTGTAATGAATTTTATATCATTCTTATCAATCCAGATAGAAAAAGGCGCAATTTTTTTAAATGACTTAATAATTACAATTCTTCCATTTATGGAACCTTATTTATTAAATCATCCAGAAGCAATTATGATTACTATAGGTTTTGGGGGGCAGGCATTATTTGCAACACGTTTCATTATTCAATGGATAAGCAGTGAAAATGCAGGTAAGTCAGTTATACCCATAGCTTTCTGGTATTTTTCAATTTCAGGTGGACTAGTTTTATTAACTTATGCAATTTGGAGACAAGATCCAGTTATAATTGCTGGACAGTCGGTTGGCGTATTTATATACGCTAGAAATTTATATTTTATATATAGAGAAAAAAAACTAGAAAATAATTCTTGAAGAATTTTTAAGTATATTAATCTAGAGACTAGATTTATGAAAATTCATTTTTAATTGGTCTAGCAAGTAAGTTTTTTATTATGTCTTTGATATCTGCTTTTTTGTTTATTATTTTATAAATTGCGTTCACGATTGGCAGCTCTACATTAAGTTTTTTGGACAAAGAAATGGCAGCATCTAAAGCGTTTAAACCTTCTACCAGTCGAGTGGGATGCTTATAATTATTTTTTATTATATCAATCCCGTATGCCATATTTCTAGAATGCGGCCCACTACAAGTTAAGCTCATATCTCCAATTCCAGCAAGACCAAAGGCGGTTGCGTGATCCCCACCTGCTTTTTTAATCAATTCGCATGTTTCCGAAATACCTCTAGTAATAAGTGCAGCTTTAGCATTGTCACCTAATTCCAAACCTGCAACAATACCAGCACCAATGGCAATTATATTTTTTATTGCACCTGCAATAGATGCTCCATTTGGATCATTACTAGGATAAAGTCTTAAATTTGAATTATGAAATAATTCGCAAATAGAAGTGGCTATATCAATTTCTTTATTAGCTACTATCGCAGCTGCAGGCTTTTTGTTAGCAATTTCATCAGCAAAAGTGGGTCCGGTTAGTATAGAAAGTGATATATTATGAAATCTATTTTCTACAATTTCATTAAAAGTTTCACCTTTTTTTGTTGCAAAACCTTTTGAAGTAATAATTACATTTATTTTGTTTTTAGAAAAAGATGAGATTTTTTCGATAGCCATTAAAACTCTTTTGCTTTCTGTGGTAATAAAAATTAAATCACTACCTTTTATGGCTTTCTCTTTATTTGTAGTTGCTTGTATCAAAGGACTTAATTTTAAATTAGGGAATCTCTCTGATTTACTATTATTTATCTGAGTTTCTCGTGTCTTATCAGATACTAATATAGTAGAATGATGATTTAGCGTGGAAAGTGTAACCGCTAATGCTTGCCCCCATGCACCACCTCCATAAAAAGATATATTTGAATAAATTGACATTTATGCTTTTGCTCCACTTTTCCCAATATTTTGATGTATAGGGTTTATTAAATGTGCGTTGGGATCTAATGGCCATCTTGGTCTTGGTTTGAAATTTAAATTACTTTCGCCTTCATTACTATATTTTTCGTAGCCTGCCCAAGCTATCATCGCACCATTGTCTGTGCATAAATTTAATGGAGGCGCGAAAAAAGTACTATCTGTTTCTAAACATAGTTTTTTTAGTTCATCTCTTATATTTAAATTTGAAGCAACTCCACCTGAAACTACGAGTTGAATATTAGACATGTTGCCAAGAATTTCTTTAAATTTTGTAATTCCTAATCTAGTCCTGTCAACTAAACAATCTGTTATAGATTTTTGAATGCTTGCTGATAAATCACTTATTATTTTTTTGTTTAATTCGTTTTTCATTACTATTTGATTAAAAGCTGTTTTGAGACCCGAAAAAGAGAAATTTGGATTTTTAGATTTATGCATTGGTCTTGGTAAATAAAAACTCGTTGGATCACCATCTTTAGACATTTTTTCTATCATAGGTCCACCTGGAAAACCTATGCCAAGTATTTTTGCAGCTTTATCAAAAGTTTCTCCAGCTGCATCGTCTAAGGTTGAACTTATTCTAATATATTTTCCATATTCTATTACAGCTATTATTTGAGTATGTCCTCCAGAAACTAAAAGCAGAAGATAAGGATATTCAATATTATCTGTTAAACGGGCGGTTAATGCATGTCCTTCTAAATGATTAACAGCAACGTAAGGTTTTTCAAGAGACATAGCTAAAGATTTAGCAAATACAGTGCCTACAATTACGCCACCAATTAATCCTGGTCCTCCCGTAGCTGCAATTAAGTCAATGTCTTTTAAATTTAGCTTTGCTTCTTCTAATGCTCTATTAATTGCGTGATCTAAGTTAGATAGATGGTCTCTAGCTGCTATTTCAGGTACAACGCCACCATAATTATTTAAATTAGAATTTTGATTGATTACAACATTAGACAAAATATCTTTTTTTGAAGTAACCACGCCAATTGCTGTATCATCACAACTTGTTTCAATACCAAGTATCTTTATATAATTAGAATCACGCATAAAATTCCTAAGTAAATTAAAATTTTACTATAAATTAAATTTAAAACTTCGTAATGCAATATAAATTAATATTGTATGTTTTACGATTTACTATAAGTGTATAGAAATATTCAAGAATTAATAAATAACTTGATAATATAAAAGATTAATTAATTAAAATGACACTTAAAATTAGAATTGCTACTCGAAAATCAGAACTCGCTTTACGACAAGTAGATATTGTTAAAAGTTATTTTGAAGAAGATGTTGAAACTGAAACTATTAAAGTTACTACATCAGGGGACAAAATTTTAAATAAATCTTTATCTGACATTGGAGGTAAGGGTCTTTTTATTAAGGAATTAGAATATTTTATTTTAAATGGATTTGCAGACATTGCTGTTCACTCAATGAAAGATATGGAAACAGATATTGCAAAAAATACTGAAATCTTAGCTGTGCTTCCAAGAGGTGATAGAAGTGATGTTTTGTTAGGAAATTATGATTCATTCGATAATTTGCCAGATAAAGCAATTGTGGGAACAAGTTCTGTTAGAAGAGCTGCTTTTGCTAAATACTATAGGCCTGATTTAAATATAAAGATTCTAAGAGGTAATGTTGAAACTCGAATTGAAAAGCTAAACTCTGGATTATATGATGCAATTATATTAGCCAAAGCAGGTTTGGATAGGTTAAATATTAAAGTTGGTAACATAATTCCAAATGAAATTATTCCTCCAGCATCTTCTCAAGGTGTTATTGCAATCCAATCTACTACATATGGTAATAATGAATATCAAAAACAACTAAAGATGACCTTAAATAAAATAAACGATGAAAGGGCTTTTTTTGAAACTTTAGCTGAAAGAAGTCTATTAAAAACTTTAGATGGTTCTTGTAGATCTCCAATTTCAGCAAGCGCACATTTTACCAATAGTAAAGAATTGATATTGTATGGAGCTATTGCAACTTTAGATGGTACGAAAGTAATTAGATCTAAAATTAAAGGATCAATTAAAGACGCAATTAAGTTAGGTAAAGAGTTAGGAAATAAAATTAAAGCTCAAACTAACGGTGACTTTTTATTTAAATAACTTCATTAAACAAGGAGTTGATGGATTAAAAAATCAAAAACAATAACTTTTGTCCTTCGAGAGAAAAAAGATGCTGAAATGAATTCTCAATATCTAAATGATAATGGTTTTTTTTCAAAACCGTTTCCTATAACAACATTAAAATATGAAGATTTTAAAGGCTTAAATATTTCTAATAATGATTTTAATTATATTATTATAACAAGTCCTAAAGCCATAAAAATTCTTGAAAAGATAACTTTAGGCACAATAGGCAATTTAACTAAAGATATAAGAATTTTTTCTGTAGGATTTGAAACCACACGACAATTGAAAAAATTATATTATACTAATGTTTTACAAGCAAATAATAATTCTCAATCTTTACATAACTTAATTGTAATTAACACTAAAAAAGAAGATTATGGTTTATGGATTGCTGCTAAAAATAGAAGTGTTGAACTTGAAAAAAATTTATTAAATAACAACAGAAAAATACAAATTATTGAAGGTTATAGCACCCATCCAATTTTAGAATTACCAAAGCCTTTGCAAATGAATTTAATTGAATATGATTTCTTAAATTTAGTCATATTTTCGTCAAGAAATGTATCAATCACAAAACAAATTTTAGAAAATTACAATTTATTTAACATTGTTGAAAATAAAGCAACTTTATATGTTAATAGTGATAATGTTGCAAAAAAAGCAGAGAGTTTAGGTTGGAGAAATATAAAAATCATCAAGAAAAATTTTACTAAAGAATTTTTAGATAATATAATAAAATTACCTTAGTAAACAGGGACATAACGATGATAAAAGCCAAAACTCATAAAGCTAAGAGTGATAAAGAGACAATCATCGATATGGAGCCGGTAAATGAAACACAAAAAACAATTATTTTAAAAAATCCTATCTTTTTAATTCCATTGATAACCGTCTTTTCGTTTATTATAATTACAATTTGGTTGACGGTATATTATTTGCCAAATCATATTGAACAACAGTCAAATAAAATCATTCAACTAAACAACGAGATTGAGGCTTTAAAAGATAAAGAAAATATAAAAATTAATGAAATTATTACAGAAATAAAATTACTTAAAAATAAGCTTAATACTCTTGATTTTAACACTAGCGAAACAATAAATCTCGAAATTAAAAATCAAGGTAATTCCTTGTTAATGATAAAAGAAGAGCTAGATACAGTCTCAAATAAAATTAAAATTTTAGAAAACAAAACTGAATCAGCAAATAAAGAAATAGAACAAAATAATAATGCTATTAAAGTTAAAAACTCTTACGAACCGATAAAGTTTTCACAAAATATAGTGAAATCTCAAAAAGAACTTATAAAAGAAGGTGAAATAATTATAGAGAAACTTCTCTCAAAAAAAGACTTTGGTTCATCTTCCGATTACGATGAAGATCTAAGTGAACAAACCTATTTGAATAGATTGAAAAATTATTTTGCAGGGTTTTTAAAACTTAGAAAGTTTTCAGACAACACCACCCCTAGAGGATTAATTACAATGGCAGAAAAAGAACTTGAAAATAAAAATTTTAATAATTTTTTATCTATCATAAAGACACTTCCTGAGAATTGGAAAGAAACTATAAAAGAATCAATAAATAGGTTTGAAAGAGCATTAAATCAAAATTAGAAAAGAGTGAATAAGTGATTTTTAAAATCTTAAAACTAATTATATTTATTTCCATCATATGGTATTTATCAGAGTTCTTTTCTGAGCATCCAGGAGTAACATCTATAAATTGGATGGAGTGGGGAATTCAAATACCTACAGACAGGTTTATTCTGATTATTATTTTATTTTCTGTAATTTTAATCTTTATTGACCGAATTTGGCTAGCTTTTTTGAATTTGCCAAAAGCGACATTAAGACGATTTGAAGCTAACAATAATAAAAAAGTCGAACAAAAATTAGTAAAGGCATTTTTATTAGCAAGTCATGGAGAATTAGAAACTGCAGCAAAAGAAGCTGCTTTAGTATCAAGGAATACTAAGGATAAAAATTTGGGTAAATTATTAAACACACACATTAATGTCTTTAACAAGATAAATAAAAACTCTAATGAAAATGAAGAATTATCAAAAAACTATTTTAAACAGCTTACTGATGAACCATCTACAGCATTTGTTGGCCATTTAGCACTTATGAGACAAGCAATATTTGATAAAAAAGACTTAAATGAAATTATTAATGAAGGTCTAAAGGCTCTTAAATTTGAACCTAAGTCAAAACAAATTTTAGAAGTTTTATTATTTTCATATGCAAAGTTGAAAGACATTTCAAATTCTCTTGTATATCTCAATAAATTAAAAAAACTGAATTATGTGGAAGATAATGTATACAAAAATATATCTGCGGATTTAAATTACTTAAAGGCATTAGATTACTTAGAAGAAAAAAAAACTTATCTTGCTACCAATCATTTAAAAGAAGCCTTTAAACAAAAACCAAGTCATATTGGAGCTTCTGTAAAGTTGTCAGGCCTGCTTAAAGGTATTGGTTCAAAGACAAAGTCAATCGATCAATTAGAAAAAACTTTTTTATTAACTGCTAACCCAGATATTTTAGAAGAACTATCAAAAAAATGGAATTTAAAAACATCAGGATCTCGTGTTTCAATAGCGATTAACCTTTTGAATAAAAAATCTTCCCAAGAAATTAAAAATGATCTTAAAATAGAAGTGGCATGTTACGCTATTTCAGAGGAAATTTGGGGAGAGGCTGAAAAACTATTAAAAGATATTCCCGAGGATAAACTTACAACCAAAGCATATCAAGCGTTGGCTGATATAGCTGGATCTCAAAATAATCCTGAAGTAGTTAAGAAATATCTTGAAAAAGCTGCAAGCGCTAAAGAAGGATATAATTATTTTTGTTATTCCTGTGGTAATAAAAATCATAATTGGGAATTACATTGCCCAAAATGCGAACAATTAAGTACTATTGATTGGATGAAAATGGAAAATAATCAAAGTTTTGATGTTATAAAAGTATCATCAGATAAGGGATCTAATAGATCATCAAATAAAATACTCAACTGACATACTAACTAAAAAAATAGAAAAAATAATTAAAATAAACCCAAAAAATAAAAAAATTATTTTTTGATTAAGGATTATGTAGTTTTTTAATTTTGGAAGGTTAACTGAGTAGGATACTAAAATATACCAGACTGTGTCAATTATTCCTGCTAATAATCCAATCCCAACTTTGTTATAGTCATTAAATTCATTATTTATAAACTGACTAAAAACAGATGTAAAAAAAATTAGAACTTTAGGGTTTATTAAAGATGTTGTAAGTCCCCAAAAAAAACTATCTGTAACTTTTTTTGATATTATATTATTTCTGTTTATGTTTTTTTCATTTGTTTTAAAAAACATCATTTTATAACCAAAAAATATAAGAAATATTGCGCCCATCAATTGAATGAATGGTATTATAGTGGGTAAATTTTTATCAATTAAACTTATAGTGTAAATAGAGATTAAAGCATAAATAAATATACCAAGCCCATGCGCTAATGAAGCAATGATTCCTGATAAAAATCCTCTAGTATTATTTATGTAAATAATTACTAAAACACTTGGTCCAGGTGTTATTGCACCTGCTACACAAATAAGTGCAATAGACAGCCATTCATAAATGCTCATGTTAAAACCAAATCTTAAACTAAATTTTCAAACTTATTTTGTCTTAGTCCTTCATAAACTGTTATTGCCACGGAGTTACTTAAATTAAGACTTCTACTATTCATAATCATGGGTATCCTAAGCCTATTTGTAACTTTTATTTTATCTAAGATTTTATCAGGTAATCCACTGGTTTCACTTCCAAATAAGAAGCAATCATTTCTTTTAAATTTTATTTTAGTAAAAGTTTTTTTAGCAAATTTGGTTAATGCATAAATTTCATTAAACTTTATTGAATTTAAACATAAATCAAAACTATCATGTAAAAAAAAATCTGCATCTTTTTTATAATCTAGCCCGGCTCTTTTCAGTGAATTATTACTAAGATTAAAACCTAATGGTCTAATTAAATGTAATTGAGTGCCAGTATTAGCTGCTAACCTCATAATATTACCAGTATTAGGCGGGATTTCAGGATTATATAAAATTATATGAAACATTAAAATTTTCTAACTTAGTTTAATTTAGAGAACCTTCTAGAATATATTTTAGGATTTTTACAACTTGATATTGATCTTTTGCAATAGCAGATGCTGCTGCATCAACTTCTTTCAATGCATGTTGATGTTCATCATTATGGATTACAATTATAGATTTGTTTAAAGCTGCAGCAAAACCTGCATCAAAAGCTGCATTCCATTGTTTATATTTTTCTCCAAATTTAACAATAACAATATCAGCATCTTTAATTGCTTTTCTGGTTTTTATTGAGTTAATTTTAGCACCTTTATTGTCTTTCCAGAAATTTTTTTCTTCTTGTCCTAATATTTCGACTCCACAATTATCAGACGCTTCATGATTTGTTACTGGAGAGGAAAAAGAAATATTTAAATTTTCATTTTTGCATAAATTGATTATTTCTTCACGCCAATCAGTGTGAATTTCTCCTGAAAGATAAATGTTCAACATATTAAGCTCCCTTCTTTATATTGTTAGATAATAGTTTTGGTGCATGCTTCATGGTAATAGCTAGAGAAATGCTTGCAATCATAGCTAATATACACATTCCTAATAAAATAGAATTATAATTATGTCCAAAATCTAATAGCATGCCTACTATTGCTGGACCTAATGAAGTCCCAAACACCATTGTTGATGTTGATAAAGATCTAACAGATCCCAAATTTTTTGTTCCGTAGTAATTTGGCCAAAAAGTTCCCCCGATTGTCATTGCTAATCCTTGGGTCATTCCTAGAAAGGCAAGTCCAATCATTGCATGAAGATATGTGTTACCGAAAGAAATTATTAACAATCCTAAGGACATTGGTAGTAAGTAGAATGGTAAAATTTTTTCAACACCAAATTTGTCAAGTATCCAACCAGAGCATAACGTAGTGAAAATGGACATTGAAGTATAGAATGGGAATAGGGCAGTAAAAGAAATTAAAGACCAATCTTTAATTTCTGTTAAGTGAACCATATTAAAAAAGAAGGCAGTAGAAAAAATTGGAGGAATTAAAAAGGGGACTATTACAGCCCAAAATACCCAATGATTAAGAGCTTCTTTTCTCGTCCAATGCTTATTTTGCATTCCTAATTGATTAGAAATATTTTCTTGTTTGCTATTAGGAATTCTTTCATTGGATAATAATTTCAATATTATTGGTAATAATAATAATAGAATAATCATCCCCACAATCCAACTATTTCTCCAGCCAATAATTGTGAACAAACTTACAAATATTACGGGGAAAATTGCTTCACCAATGGAAAATCCCATTATTGATAAAGATAGAGCTTTACCTTTATTTTTCCCATACCATTTACCGATAGCCACTGCAGGTATGTGTATTAACATTCCTTGACCAAAAAACCTGAGACCAAAAATTATAAATGGAAGAAGCCAAACAATCTCAATAAAGGTCATGCTTAAGCAAAGGAGGCTTAAGCAAATAATTACAATTTTTATATTTGATGTAATTTTATATTTATCAATGTACCCCCCAAAAACTAACATGGCCATAGCAGAAACTAATGTTCCTCCAGAATAGATGGCGCCCCAATCACCATGAGATAAATCAAACGCTTGTCTAATTTCACCAGCAAATAATGAGATAAAAAAAGTTTGTCCAAAACAGGAACTAAAATACAAAAGAGCTGTTGCTAACAACCACCTAGCATTTTCAATTATAAAATTCATAAGATACCAATCTAATCGTTAGCTAGATTTTATGATACTTAAATAATGTTAAGGCAATAGTTTAAATTTTTAATTCACCAATTTCATGATTTTCTATATCAAGAAATGTATCAGTAGGGTTTCCAATTCTTCCATATCCATTCCAAACTTTAAACCCCAGTAATTCTTTTTGATAATCATTTAAATTTGAAAAAACATCTTTTTTAATACCTAAGGTAAAATTCTCTTGAGGCCTAAATTGTGGGCCACAAAAAGTTATTAATAGCGCAAGCCTATTATCCTTTGTAATATTTGCACCTGTTCCGTGCCATACCCTACCATCAGTAATAATAGCACAACCAGGAGGGCCTTCAGCAGATATAACTTCTATATCTTTATCTAAAACTTTATCTGGATGACGTCCAAATAAATGAGATCCTGGGACAATACGCGTACCACCATTTTCTTTACTCATTCCATTTAGCATTATTAAAACATTAGTTACAGCTGGCCTTGAAATAAGTTCGTTGTTGTTACTAATATTTTCATTGATTTTGATATTAAATTTATTTCTTTTAATAGATCCTGGAGGCAGAAAATCATCATTTCGACTAACTGGGTCTGGAAACCACCATTGATCAGTATGAAGATCCATTGCAACGCCACCTGGCTTAGCAATATTTGCTCCAAAGCTTGAAACTAGGAATTCATCTCCAACAATTTCTTTTACGCAATCCACATAATTGTGTTTTGCTAAAATATCTAAAAATACTTTACCTTTATTTGGCAACATCCATACTCGTTGGTTTACCCCAGGAGCATCAGCATTATTATTGAAATCACCCCATTTCTTTTTTTCACTGCCATCCTCATATGCAAGATTTAATTCTTTTTCTGCATTAGCTTGTTCAATTAATCTTTCCATAGCCCTGCTATTTAGATCTGGTGGAATAGCGTTTTTAAGTAAACAATAACCCCATTTTTTTAAGTCAGTTTTTGCAGCCTGTATTGATTCTGTTGGCTTTGGATAATTAAGTTTCATGTTTATCCTCCCAATCTTACTTTATAAGGTTTAGATTAATTAGGGCCTCCTTGACTTTTTCTTTCTGATCATCGGTTGCTGGAGAGGTTGGTCTTCTGGCAAAGCCACTTTCAAGACCTTGTAAACTTTGAGCATATTTACATAAAGATGGCATATTATCTAAGCCAATCGCATCCCATAAAGGCATTAGTTTTTCATGAAGATCCTTTGCCGTTTCCCAGTCTTGATCTATGACAGCGTCCCATAATTTAACAGATGGACCTGGGGCAGCTGTTAAAATCGCTGCAATTGATCCTGGGGCTCCCAATTTGTATGATAAGTAAAGTAGAGCATCAACAGCACTAAAAATCATATTTTTAGGGTTTGCTCTTCTAATTAGGTCAGCAAAAAGTTTCATATCACCGGCGCTTTGTTTTACCCCTAAAACTCCTGGGACTTCATCCATAATTCTTAATAGTAAATCTGGTGATAAATAGCACCAAGGAACAACATTATAAATTAATATTGGTATCTTGCATTCATCATGTATCTCCTTAAAATGTCTTACCATTGCACCATCATCAGGCCTAAATAAATAGCTTGGTGGTGTTATTTGAAGGGCTGCAACGTTAAGAGACTTTACTGACTTACCTCTTTCAATTACTTCAGATGTCGAATTCGCAATAATACCAGCAACCAAAGGGACCCTGCCATTTAAAGATGAAGCGGTTTCTGTCATTAGGGATAAATACTCTTCTCGACTTAAAGCATGACCTTCACCTGTGCTACCTCCAGCAGCTAAACCATGAACACCATTTTCAATTAACCAATCCACTTGTGGCTTTATCAAAGTAAGATCAATTTCTCCATTAGCCTTAAATGGAGTTGTAAAAGGTGCTATAATTCCTTTTAATGTAGTCATGCTTTTCTCCTTAAAAAAAATTCACTAGATTTTTTATTATAAATAAACTTTATTAAAAATATAAAGCTAAAAGAACACAACAAATCAGTATAGGAAAATATAGATCAATGATTATTGATAAAGAAACTGATATTTTTTTAAAAAATCGTATTAAAAATAATTCAAAATTACATCATTTATTAGATCCAGTACAATTAAGAACTGAACGTTTGAGACAGTTAAAGGAAGATAACTTAACACCTCCAAAAGTTTATGATGTAGAAAATTTAAAAATAAAAAACCGCTTTAACAAAGATGTTAAATTAAGATTTTATTTTCCAAATAACTTCAATAAAAAAACTAAAATTCCAATTATAGTTTTCTTTCATGGAGGTGGATTTGTCATGGGAGATTTAGATACTCATGACTTTACATGCAGATCAATTTGCTTAGCGTCTCAAATGATTGTTGTGGCTGTGGATTATAGTTTGTCTCCAGAATATAAGTTTCCCTATGCGGTAGAAGAGGTAAAGGATGTTCTAGATAGCCTTGTAAATTTTGAAAAAGAACTTTTTATTGATCTTAAAAATATTTTCGTATGTGGTGACAGCGCTGGTGGTAATTTGGCAACTGTTTTGAGTATTAACTCAAGGGATAAAAAGGTAATTCCGATAAGAGGTCAGTTGTTAGTATATCCTTGTGTCGATCTAACGCTAACGATGAGATCTATGGATATTTTTCTAGAAGGCATGACTTTAACTTTTGATACTATGGACTATTTCGTTAAACATTATCTAAATTCAAGTAATGATGCAGTTAACTGGGAAGCATCACCGCTTTTTGCCAAGGATTTATGTAATCTACCTGAAACATTTATCTTTGCAGCAGGATTGGATCCTTTGCTAGATGAAGGAATAGCTTACACAAGCAGATTAAAGGCCTTTGGCAATAAAGTGACTTATAAATTATATCCTGGTCAGATTCATGGTTTTTTGTCCAATTCTGCACATTTTCCTAAAGCTGCTGAATGTATAAAAGAAATAGGAAAGGCTGCTAATTCAATGGTATTGAATAAGAGAGGTTAAATGGAAAAAGTAATTATTTTTGGAGGATGTGGTTTTTTAGGAAGCTGGATAGTAAGAGCATTTTTAAAAAAGGGTTACAGTGTTTCAATTTTTGACTTAAAAATCTAAAAAGAATTAGTCAGCCTTGTTGTTGGTGAGGATATTAATAAAATCAAATTTATTAATGGTGATATAACAAATTATAATCAGGTCCAAGAAGCAACAAATAATATGGACCATGTTATAAATTTAGCTGGGTTAATGACCCCAGATTGTAGTTCAAACCCTATTTTAGGTGTCAAAGTAAATCTCCTCGGCTCAATTAATGTTTTTGAAGCTTTGAAAAAAAATAATATTAAGTTTTTAGTTTATGCAAGCAGTGCAGGTGTTTTTGGGCTAAAAGATCATTATAACCCATTTCCAGAAACTCATCACGGTGCATATAAGTTGGCGGTTGAGGGGGTTGCAAGGGCGTATTTTAATGAATCTGGAATTTCAAGTGTTGGAATTAGGCCATATGTAATTTATGGGCCAGGAAGAGAAGTTGGGGGAACTGCAGTAGTAACCTTAGCCTGCAAGGCGGCAAAACTAGGAGATAGTTACACTGTAAACTTTTCAGGCAAGGCAGGTTTTGTTTATGTTCAAGATGTTGCGGATTTAGTTGAAATATCAATAGATCAAATTCCCTCAGGTGCATTGACTATTAATATAAACGGAATAACAACCGATGTTAGCCATTTTATAAATTTAATTAAAAAAAATATACCACTGGCGAGTATAGGTATTAAAGGCAATCCATTAAGTGTAGTAGATGAAATACGAGGAAATGAGCCCTCTAACATATTTAAAAAATTTAAGTATACTTCCCTTGAAGATGGGATTAAAAGGACAATCAGTTTTTTTATTAAAATTTTGAAAGAAAAAATAAATTATGCCTCTAAATATTTCTTCTAATGCAAAGGGCATATTATTTATTATTGCTGCAGTATCATGTTTGTCTGTAATGGATGGGGTTACAAGATACCTAACAGATTATTATAATGTAATAGCAATTAATATGTTTCGATATTTGTTTTTATTTCTATCTGTAATATCAATTAACAGTATAGGAAACAAAAGTGTTATTCTTGTTTCAAAAAGTAAGTTTAAACTCATCCAAATTTTGAGAGGTATTATTCTTGCTGTAGAGATGTGTTTTGCTCACTATCTTTTTTTAAAAATTGGTCTCATAGAGACACATGCTATTTTTGCAAGTTGTCCTCTAATAGTTGCGGCATTATCAGTAATTTTTTTAGGAGAAAAAGTAGGTTGGAGAAGGTGGAGTGCAATATTGATTGGCTTCATAGGTATCTTAATTATGCTACGGCCAGGTACTAAAGTCTTTGACCCTTTATCTCTAATAGCATTGGGGTGTGCAATTGCATTCGCTATCTATCAAATTTTAACAAGATATGTTTCTAGTGAAGATAGTCCTGACACTAGTCTTTTTTATACTGGTATTACAGGATTTGTAATATTAGGTTCTGTAGGGCCTTTCTTTTACACACCCGTTGATAACGCGCATTGGATATATTTGTTACTAGTTTGCATGCTTGGAGCTGGAGGGCATTTTTTGATGATAAATGCTTTCAAACATAGTGAGGCTTCAATATTACAGCCATTTACATATCTTCAGTTAGTTTTTGTTTCTATAATTGGTGTATTAATGTTTAATGAGAAATTGGAGAGTGAAATAGTCATAGGATCATTAATTGTAATTTCAGCAGGGCTATTCACTTTTTGGAGAGAATATATAAAAAACCAAATTAATGAGGGGATTAATTAATTGTCTAAACATAAATATAAAAATATTCTTTTAACCGGCGCAGCTGGGGCCTTAGGCAATCAACTAAGGGAAACATTATCTAAAGAATGTGATTCGCTTAAAATTTCTGATAAGGTAAATTTAGAAAAAAAATTTCATAATGAGAAAGTTGAAATTGCTGATCTCGCCTCAATAGAATCAATATTAAAATTAACAAAAGATATAGACTGCATAGTTCATATGGGTGGTCAAAGTATAGAAGGTTCTTGGGATAATGTTTTAAATTCAAACATTATAGGTATGTATAATCTATATGAGGCATGCAGAAAAAATAAAATTAAAAGAGTTATTTGGGCTAGTTCAGTTCATACAGTTGGTTTTTATCCAAGATCTGAAGTTATAGATAGTAAAGCAATGCCTAGGCCAGATAGCAATTATGGTTTGTCAAAGGTCTTTGGAGAGTCCTTGGCTCAGTATTATTGGGACAAATACAAACTAGAAACTGTGTCTGTAAGAATTTACTCATGTGTTCCTGAGCCTAAAGATCATAGAATGCTCTCAACATGGTTAAGTTATGATGATTTGAGGAGCCTTATTATTGCGTGTATAAATTGTCCTAATGTACAACACTCTGTAATTTTTGGAGTATCAAATAACGATTCGGTGCTAATCGATAACAAATATGCCAAACATATTGGTTATAAGCCAAAAGATAATGCAGAAGAATTCAGAAGTTTAATTGAAAAAAAAGATGGATTTATTGATTCTACAGATTCTTTAGTTACAACTCATGGTGGTTATTTTGCATCTTCAGGTCACTTTGATGATTAGATCAAGCATAGAATTGCAACCAAAATTTTAGTTTTTATAAAAAATTATTAATAATCAATAACTTGTAGGTATAATTCTCTTAATTTTAATTAACTAAAAAACAAGTGTTACTTTTAATTAAATTTGTCTGAAATTTAATCAAAATATATTTTCTAATTAGATTAGAATATAATATAGGCAATTTTAAAACCAGGTCTGTCAAGCAAAAAAAAATAATTGAAATTTTATAAGTTTTTTCTTGCCTTTATTGAAATTATTGAGAAAGATATGAATCAGTTGAGAAACAAATGTTTCTTTTATTTTGGCTTTATCGAATTATTTTTTGTAACTTCTTTACAGCCTATTACAATACTAGGGAGGAATTTCATGAAATTCAAATCAAGCCTATTTGTAGGCGCTGTAGCTTTAGCTGCAACTAGTTTAGTAGCTGTTTCAGCAAATGCTGACAAGCTACGTTGGAAAATGCAAAGCACGTGGGGTAGCCAGGTCGCAATTAATGGCGAAGCTGCTGTTTATTTTTCCAACAAAGTTAAGTCAATTTCAGGTGGCGATGTTCAGTTGAGATTTCACGAGCCAAACGCTCTTGTGCCTTCATTAGAAGTTTGGGATGCTGTTAAGAATGGATCAGTAGATGCAGGTTATACAACACCTGGATACCATGCTGGTAAAATCCCTGCAGTTTCTTACTTCACAGCTGTTCCTTTTGGTCCAGGTGCTAGTGAATACCATGGTTGGATGGAATATGGTGGAGGTCAGCAGTTAAAAGATAGAATTTATGGCGAGTATGGCCTTAAAGCTCTCAACTGCTTAACTCACGCTCCTGAGACATCAGGTTGGTTTAGAAAGAAAATCAACAATGTAGAAGAGTTGAAAGGTATGAAAATGCGTTTCTTCGGTCTTGGTGCTATGGTTATGAGTAAATTAGGTGTGTCAACACAATTATTAGCAGGTGGTGATATTTATCCAGCTCTTGAAAAAGGTGTTATTGATGCAACAGAATTTTCTATGCCTACTCATGACTTAAGTTATGGTTTCTATCAGTTAGCAAAGTTTAACTATTTTCCAGGTTGGCATCAGCAAACATCAATTGGTGAGCTTCTAATGAGCACTAAAGGATGGGGTGGCCTAACTAAGACACAACAAGCAGTTATTAACACAGCATGTCGTGACACAATGTGGTGGGCTTTAGTTAGATCTGATGCTAAGCAGGTTCCTGCTATGGCAGAGCTTGAGAAAAAAGGGGTTACATTCGTAACATGGCCTGATTCAGAAATTTCTAAGTTCAAAAAAGCTTGGGATGCTGTTGTTGAAGAGAAATCAGCTTCTGACCCTCTTTTCAAAGAGATTACCGCTAGCTACAACAAGTTCAGAGAGGACTACAGCATTTGGTCATCAAGAGCTTATCTAAAAGCTAAAAAGTACTAATAATAACTTATTTTAGAGTACACTTGTTATTTCTTATAACGAGTGTACTTTTTTTTTGATAAATAAATTGAATTTTTGTATTTAATAAGTTAAGTAAATTTATTGATTGTCTACTTTTCTGGGGGGAATAATGGCACTTACAGAACAAAATATGGAAGGTCTAATTTCAGTTAGCGAAAAACTTCGTGAAATTGTAAATAGAGTTGGACGAGCTAGTACATGGTTGTTAGTACCCTTAGTGATAATTACAATGTGGGATGTGGTTGCCAGAAAATTGGTTTGGATACAAATTTGGATGGTGGCTAATTTTGGATCTTTTTTTGAATCAACTCTAATGCAAGAAATGGAATGGCACCTTCATACAGTAGTTTTCTGTTTGGTTTTGGGTTATGGATATACTCACAACAGGCATGTAAGAGTGGATTTTTTAAGAGAAAATTTTAACTTTCAATCAAAGGCGAAAGTTGAATTTTATGGAAATATATTTTTTATGCTACCTTTCACACTTATTTGTGTATATTTTTCTTGGATTTATATGGTAGATTCATACATAATTAAGGAAGTATCCGCATCATTAGTTGGTTTAAGTAATAGATGGATTATAAAAACATTCTTGCCTATTGGATATTTCTTTTTATTCTTGGGTGGAATGTCTGTTATGATACAATTAATCGCTGTAATTTGGGGCGATAATAAAAAGAAACTTGATCTTATGGTACTTGATTATGATAAAAGTAAGTAAGATTAAAAAATTATTTACCAAGATTTCTACGAGATAAACAATGTGGTTTTCAAAAGTTCCAGGTTATATTTTTGATAAACAAAAAACACCGTACTTAACTGAAGCTAAGGAACTAAGTTTGGCTCAATCTCAATATGAGTTGACTGCTTACGGAGTGTTTGTTGGAACTATCTATGGAATTATTGGATTAGCCGCAATGTTATCAATATTTGAAGGTAATAATTGGATTTACTATATCTGGTTATTAGCTTCTGTTTCAGTAATTTATTCGATATTCAGCGTCATACGAAATTATGAATTATTTTCATCTTATATAATTTCTTTAGCTCCGTCTGTTATAGTATTATTCTGCTTCTACGAAGCAATTATAAAAAATTCATCTTTATTAACGATGACTATTTTTGTTTGTTTGCTTCTTCTCTCGCTTAAATATGGCTGGAGAATTTCAAGGATTGTTGCTTGGCAAAGATATACTGGAGAATATGAAAATTATAATTTTAAAAAAGAGAAAGCATAGGTGCAGTTATGGATTTTGTTGATATTATAATAGAATATCTCCCAATTTTTATGTTCCTTACGATGGGTGTGCTATTATTTATTGGATATCCAGTTGGTTTCATACTTGGTGGTGTAGCTATAACTTACGGATTTATAGGTTATCTATTTGGAGTTTTCAAAATTGCAGAGTTTTTCAACTTTGTTCCTCGAATGTGGGGGTTTTCTGCAGAAAACCTAATATTAGTAGCCATACCAAGCTTTGTTTTTATGGGAACCATGATGGAAAGAAGTGGTATTGCTAATGACTTATTAAGAACAACACAGATTTTACTTAGAAAAGTTCCTGGTGGATTGGCTATGTCTGTGACAGTTATGGGTACGGTTTTGGCAGCTATGACTGGTATCATTGGAGCTTCAGTTACTATGATGACAGCACTAGCATTACCTACAATGTTAAAAAATAAATATAGCCATGCACTTTCAACTGGAGTAATTGCTGCATCAGGTACCCTAGGAATACTTATTCCTCCAAGTATTATGTTAATTATTATGGCTGACATTATGCAGGTTTCTGTCGGAAACTTGTTTATGGGAGCAGTTATTCCTGGATTAACATTGGCTTTAATGTATTTGGTATTTATTTTTGTATGGTGTACTATTGACCGAAATGTTGCGCCAGCCCTAAAAGAAGGTGATTTGCAATACGAAAAGGGTAAATTACCCCAAATGGTCTTAAAGGCATTTCTACCCCCAGTTGCATTGATTGTTCTTATCAAGGGTTCAATTTTGCTTGGATGGGCAACACCTAGTGAAGCTGGTGCAGTTGGAGCTTTTGGAGCAACTATATTAGCTATAATTGGAAATAAATTCACTATACCTATGTTAAGGAGCGTTTTGCATTCCTCTGGTCTGACTATTTCTATGGTCTTTATGATCATTTTAAGTGCTACATGTTTTGCGTATGTGTTTAGATCGCTTGGTGGAGACTATATTGTGGAGGAGCTTATCGAAAAGGCTGGTCTTGGATCTTGGGGTTTATTATTTCTTTTAATGGGAATGACATTTTTACTTGGATTTTTCCTAGATTGGGTTGAAATCACTTTAATTATTCTTCCAATATTCGCTCCACTTGTGGTTCTACTGGATTTTGGTGATCATGTTTCGCAATTAACTGGCCTTGACGGTCGTAAAGAAACTATGGTGTGGTTTTTAGTCTTGATGGCGATTAACCTTCAAACTTCATTTCTTACACCACCATTTGGTTTTGCCCTATTTTACTTAAAAGGAGTTGCTCCACCAGAAGTTGCTACATTAAGTATTTATAGAGGTGTTATACCTTTTGTTATTATACAGTTAATAGGTCTAGGCTTCGTTATATACCAGCCAGAAATGGCTTTGTGGCTGCCACGACTAATTTAGAAATTAATAAAAGCCGCATCTTCATGCGGTTTTTTTAGGATCAATAAATGGATAAAATTGGGATCTGTGGCGCGGGTTTGATTGGAGCAAGCTGGACAATAGGTTTTGCAAATGCTGGTTTTAAATGCTTTGTGTATGACACAAATCAAAATAGTTTTGCAAAATTTAGGAAAACATCAAACAAATTAATTCAAGATTTACGTATAATTAATCCCGATATTGACGAAGTTAGGATAAATTCTAATATAAAACTTAGCTGTAATATTGAAGAAATTTGTAATGACTCTGTGTTAGTCCAGGAAAGTGTTGTAGAAGATTTAGAGGTTAAAAAAAAAATTTTTGTACAATTAGATAAACTAACATCAGAAAATACTATAATTGCCTCATCATCATCTTACCTTTTAATATCTAGAATTTCGGAACTTGTTAAACACAAGCATAGATGTATCAATGCTCATCCAGCGTTGCCGCCACATATTGTTCCATTTGTTGAAGTTGCTGGTGGGGAAAATACCGATTCAAAAATTATTAAACATGCTGTCTCAATATACAAAAAGGCCAAATATGCAGCTATAACTGTAAATAAAGAGACAGAAGGTTTTATTTTAAATAGATTGCAGGGTGCTCTTCTTAACGAAGCAGTTAGACTTCACGAAGGAGGGTTTGCTTCTATGGAAGATATAGATATAGCTTTAAAACATGCATTAGGTATAAGGTGGGCATTTATGGGTCCCTTTGAGATTATGGATTTAAATGCACCAGAGGGTATCAAAGATTCCTTTACTCGATATAGAAAGGGTATACAAAATTTAGCTAAGGAGCAAAATAGTGTTCCTGAATATTCAGAAGAATATTTAAATAAATTAGAAATGGATCAAAGAAAAAGATTATCTTATGATCAAAGAGATAATAGAGTAGAAAAAAGAAATAAAATGATTGCATTAATTAGAAAGCTTAAATCTGAATTAGGAGAGGATATTTAAATGGCTAAAAAAGTAATTATCAGCTGTGCAGTAACAGGAGCGATACATACACCTTCAATGTCAGAGTTTTTACCAGTGACAGCAGAAGAAGTTATTGAACATTCATTAGCAGCACATGAAGCTGGTGCTGCTGTCCTGCATTTGCATGCACGAGATGAGAATGATGGCCACCCAACTCAAGATCCGGAAGAATTTCAAAAATTTCTGCCAACTATTCACAACTCTTGTGATGCAGTGATAAACATTACAACTGGAGGTGGTCCACAAATGACAGTGGAAGAGAGAATGAAGCCTGCAATGCATTTTAAACCAGAACTTGCTTCTTTGAATATGGGATCAATGAATTTTGGACTTTTCCCAATGCTCAAAAGACATAATCAGTTAAAATATCCTTGGGAAAAAGAAATGCTTGAAAAAAGTAAGTATTCTCTTTTTAAAAATACTTTTGAAGATATTGAAAACATAATGACATTTGGTTATGAAAATGGAACTAAATTTGAGTTTGAATGTTATGATGTTGGTCACTTATATAATCTTCATTATTTTCATAGAGAAGGTATGTTAAAAGGTCCTTACTTTATTCAATTTGTTATGGGAATAATGGGTGGTATTGGTGCTGATGCTGACAATTTATTACATATGAAAAAAACAGCTGATAAATTATTTGGTGAAGTAGGTTATGAGTGGTCAGTTGTCGGTGCTGGAGCAACTCAAATGAGGATGAATGCAACTGGTGCATCTTTAGGTTCTCATGTGCGTGTTGGTCTTGAAGATTCTCTATGGGACGGTCCTGGTAATTTAGCTAAGACAAATGCTGATCAAGTTAAAAGGGTAAGGGAAATCTTAGAAGGACTTTCACTGGAGATTGCTACACCTGATGAAGCAAGACAAATGTTAGGGCTAAAAGGAAAAAATAATACTAACATAAATTAGAAAGTTAAAAATGAACTACGAAAAACTTCTTGAAGGTAAAAAAGCTCTTATAACAGCTGGAGCTGATGGCATTGGTTACGCAATAGCTAAAAGATTTGAAAAAGCAGGAGCCAAAGTCTTTGTATGTGATATCAATCCTGAAGCTGTGAACAAAGTCAATGATGTTGATGATAATATTAAGGCAATTGTATGTGACCTTAGGCAAACCCAATTGATCTCATCTATGGTTGAAGCTGGGTTTGATTACCTAAAAGAAATTGACATTATAGTCAATAATGCTGGGATTGCAGGAGAGACTGCTGGTGTTGGTGAGCAAACGCTAGGAGGTTGGCAAGAGTGTTTACAAGTTAATATTACAAGTCATTTTGAAACAATGAGACTAGTTGTTCCACGTATGAATAACGATGGATCAATTCTGTCGGTATCTTCTGTTGCTGGTAGAGTTGGCTTTGCTTACAGAATTCCGTACGCAGCTACAAAATGGGCAGTTATAGGCATGGTTAAGAGTTTAGCAATTGAATTAGGTCCCCGGGGTATAAGAGCAAACGCACTTTTACCAGGTATTGTTGAAGGCGAGAGACAAAACCGAGTTATTGATGCAAAGGCTAAAGTTAAAAAAGTATCTTTCGAAGTAATGAGAGACGAAATTTTATCTGGTGCGTCATTGAATAGATTTGTAACTCACGAAGATTTAGCAGAGCAAGCTCATTTCTTGTGTAGTCCTCTTGGAAAAAATATTTCTGGTCAAGCTGTAAGTGTTTGTGGGAATATAGAAAAGGCCAGATAAGTTTATTTTATAATTTCATCTAATATTGGATATATGTAAATTTTAAATAAATCTGGATTTTCTGACATAGGAAAATGACCTATTCCTGGTATTATAGTTGCTTTAGATCCCTTAATTCTTTTTGCTGTTTCTAGTGTCCGCTCAGGTGTACAAGAACAATCATATTCACCTGATAAAAGATATACTGGACATTTTGAAGTATCTATTAAATTTGAACGGTCATCAAAGTCTCCGTCATGCCAATAAAAATAAAGATCTCCTTTGAAAATGCCGGGCCCTCCTTGCATATAATGCCATAAAGTTTCATGTTTAAAATTATTTGGACTCTGAGGTGCTATTTGTGAGGAAACAAATGCCGCTTGAACTAAACCACCATGAACATCTGGTCTGTGCAGCCAATCTAGATCATAATAAGGTTCAAGTTTGTCAGAACCTTCAAGTGCAATCACAGCTTTAAAGTAATCACAATGTTCTAGGGCAAGATGTAAGACTACTCTTCCACCCATGGAGCAACCCATTATAACTGGATCAATTAATTTATATTGCTTACAAAAAGACATTATTATTTCTTTGTAAAGATTTGTAGTTAGTTTGTAGTCTTTCAATTCATAACCATCTGGTGGGTTGGATTTCCCATGCCAAGGCAAATCAAAAACAATTACTCTATAATTATTTGTAATTCTTTTATCATTTAAAATATGTCGAAATTGTCTTCCATCAGACCCGGCTGTATGCAGACATAATAGAGGTGTCCCCTGTCCTGCTTCCTCAACATAAATTCTATAATTGTCCTTTTTTAAATTTAAATTAAAATATCTGCCAATAATATCCTCAAAGTACAAATCAGTCATACATATCCCTGTTAGAAGCTATTAGATCTTTAAAATATTGAAGGTTTTGTATAAATGGGGTTAGATCTCCATCTATATATATAATTTTTTTTGCAAGCATAGCAAAGATATCATGATAATCTCTAGGAGGTACTTTTAACCAATGTTTATTCCAACTATCCCTTTGACCATAAATTTTAAAAGTTCCACTTTGTGTTAAAATTTCTCTTTCATTTATAGACAATACATTTCCACTTAGGATCTCAAATAAATAATCTTTTTCTCCAATACCAAATGTGAAAGTGATATTTAACCAACGACCATTTTCAATTAATCTTTTATTAGAATTTATGTTGTTTATCCAATTTTCGATTGATAGCATAACAATACTCTTTCCATTATGTAAAAATATAAATCTTTATAAATATTTTACAAAAGGAATCTTTGATATAAGTTTATACTACAGGAGGAGAAATGTTTAACATTAATAATTTTTTACATTTAGACGCTCTAAAACCAGCAGAGGAATGGAAAGGTTTTCCAAAATACAATTTTGTAGGTGGGCATATTGATAGTGATAGTATCCCTGTGCAACCTATAAAGGATTCTCTCAATAAAATAATATTAGAAGAGGGAAAAACTTTAGCTAAATATGGACTAGAAAGTGGTCCTCAGGGCTTTTTGCCATTAAGAAAATTTATATCAAATCAGTCAAAAATTAGTTCAAAAATTAATTGCTCCGAAAGAGAGATATTAGTTCTTTCTGGTTCATTGCAAGCCTTAGATCTTGTAAATCAGACATTTCTTCGAAAAGGAGATACAGTAATAATTGAAGAGGAAAATTATGGAGGAACTATTTCAAGGCTGAAAAGACTTGGTGTAAATATGGTTGGAATACCTCTAGAAAAGGATGGAATGAATTTAAAAATCCTAGAGCAAGAGTTGAATGATCATCTTAAAAAAGAAATAATCCCAAGATATATTTACACGATTCCAACAATTCAAAACCCAACTGGAACAGTAATGTCTGTTGCTAAAAGGAAACAACTAATAAAATTATCCAAAAAATATCAAATACCTATTTTTGAAGATGATTGTTACGCAGATCTTCTTTTTGAAAAAGAAAGACCCCCTGCGATAAAGTCATTTGATAAAGAGGGATATGTTACTTACTGTGGATCTTTTTCTAAATCAATTGCACCTGCACTTAGAGTTGGTTATTTAATTGCCAATTGGGAAGTTTTATCAAGAATATTACCTTATAAAACTGATGCAGGTAGCGGATCATTAGAACAAATGGCACTGGCAGAGTTTTGTAAAGAAAATTTTAATTCACATGTCAAAACAATAAAAAATAAATTGCAAAAAAAATCAGAAGCTATTTGCGATGCTTTGGACAAATATTTTGGTTCTTCTGCTGAATATAAAAAACCTGATGGTGGAATTTTTGTTTGGGTTGATATGCATAAAAAAGTAGACACATCTCGTCTTTACGAATTGGCATTAAAAGATGGTGTGGCTATAAATCCAGGAAATGAATGGTCAATTAACAAAAGTGGTAGACATAAAATGAGACTTTGCTTTGGTAATCCTTCAATTAAAGAAATTGATGAGGGCATTAAACGTTTGGCTATAATATGTAGAAAAGAATTTGGAATACCCACAAAGATTGCAAATTTATAAATTTTTGAGAATCTTTATTATATGTAAAATGGCCTCTGAAAAATTTTTAGGGTCCTCCTGAGGCACATTATGGCCAATATTTGGAAGAATTTCATGTTTGAGATGATTTGAAAATTTTTGTTTAATTTTTGCAATATCGGATAATCCGGTCACGCCGTCATTATCACCGTCAATTGTTATGGCGGGCGCAGAAATAACAGGCTGGTTAGACAAATTCTTTTCTATTTTTTCAAACCTTTTGTCTCCACATACTAGCCCAAATCGATGCCGGTAACTATGAATGACTACTTCTACAAAATCAGGATTATCAAAAGCATTAGCGCTTAAATTATATAAATCATTACCAATATTCCAAGTTGGTGACCACGTTTTCCATATATATTTTATAAAATCATGACGTTGATTTAACAGACCATTTCGTCCCCTTTCACTATGAAAAAAATATTGATACCACAATTTTTGTTCAGTTTCTGGTTTAACTGGTATTGATGACTTTTTTATGTCTTGAATATTGTAGCCGTTGCAGGAAACTAAACCTGAACATCTATTTGGATATAGTGCTGCAACTATGCAAGCTGCCCTGCCACCCCAATCATATCCTCCTAAAATTGCTTTTTCTATTTTGAGTGCGTCCATAAATTTTAACAAGTCAAATCCAAGTGCTGCTTGTTGACCTGAACGCAAGGTATCATTATATAAAAAAATTGTGTGTCCATAACCTCTTAAGTAAGGAATAATTATTCTGCAGCTTGACATTAATAACGGGGCTACTTCTTTGTAAGCGTGAATATCGTATGGGAAGCCATGCAGAAGTATTACAGGTAAACCTTTTCTTGAACCCGCTTCAAAGTAGCTTACGTTTAAATCTCCAGCATTTATATTTTTTAAATTCTTTATCAATTTTCAAACAACATAAATTATTAATAATTTATAGGTAAGGTATTTATTGTTTTAACTCTTCCTAGCGCAAAATTTGTTTCTATAGATGCAATACCTTTAACCTTTGTGAGTTCTTCTCTCATAAATATTTCATAGTTTTTTAGGTCAGTTGCAACAACTCTTAATAAATAATCTCTATTTCCAGTTACTAACCAACAATCCATAACAGCATCTAAAGATATTACTTCTTTTTCAAATGACTTCAAAATTTGATCAGTTTGATTCTCTAATCTAACGGATACAAAAGCAGTTACTGGATAACCATAAGCAATTTCATCAATTATAGCTGTATAACCAGCTATTAAACCTTTTTGCTCTAAGGTTTTTACTCTTCTTAAGCAAGGAGAG